>JBGTBZ010000504.1:0-3980 GCA_041749155.1 Phycisphaerae bacterium | reverse complement strand
GCGGCCCGGCAGGCGCGCTGGGCAGCGGAGAACGGGGCGGTCGCCACGGCGGCGCTGCAGCCGGTGGAGTATGCGGCGTTCCAGCGTGCTCCGCGTTACTACTGGTACCGTCAATACCTGGGGGTGCTGCGCGAGACGATGGCGGAGAACCGCAAGTACCTGCTGATGAGCGACGACAAGTCGCCGCTGATTGATCTTGACTTCACGTCGACGATCGACGCGCTGAGCGCGCTGGGGATTCCGGAGCGCGAGGGCGGAGGCTCGGAGTAGGCGGGTATGCGAGAGACGAACAGACACAGGACTCAAGCAACATGAAACGAGCGGTAAACATAGTCGTCGCCGGAGCGATCCTGCTGGCCCTGCTGGGCTACATGGTTACGTACACGGTGCGCTTCAACGAGGCGGCGATCGTGACGACTTTCGGCAACGCCGGCGAGAGCAGCGTGATCAACGGTCCGGGCGAACAGGACGCCGGACTGCACTTTAAGTGGCCCTGGCCGATCTCGCAGGTTGCGCGCAAGTACGACACGCGCCTGCAGGTGTCGGAGAACATTCTCGAGCAGCAGCAGCTTGCCGACAACCAGACGATCACGCTCAACACCTACATCGCCTGGCGCATCAGCGACCCGCTGAAGTTCTACAAGCGCGTCGGCAGCCGCGGAGCGGCGCTTGAGGCGCTGAACCTGCGGATGCAGGATGCCCGCAGCGCCGTTGGGCAGTACACGTTCGACCAGCTCACCAACAGCGACCCCAACCAGCTCATGCTTGACGAGCTGGAGCAGGAGCTGAAGCGTCGCATCGAGCTGGAGCTTGCCCAGCTCGACAACGGCATCACCGTCGAAGATGTGGGCGTCAAGCGGCTCATGCTCCCCGCGGGCGTCAGCGAGATCGTCGTTGCCCGCATGCGCAGCGAGCGCACGCGGATGGCCGAGGAATACCGTGCCGTGGGACAGGAACGCAGCCAGACACTCCGCCAGGAGGCCGAGAGCCAGCGGCAACTCATCGAGAGCTTCGCGCAATCCGCCGCGACGGAGATCGAGGCCGAGGGGCGCCGGCGGGCCGGCGAGATCCTGGCCCGATTCGCAGCCAACGAGGACTTTGCGATTTACCTGCTTCAGCTACAGGCGCTGGAGGAGACGCTCAGCCGCCGAACGACCTTCATCATCGATACGAGCATGCCCCCGTTTAACCTGCTGCGCGGCATTCCCCAGCCGGAGACCCAGACGCAGCCGCCCGAGTCCAGCGCCGACGCCGACGGCGGCAACTGAGCCCAAAGCGTGACCTCGACAAGCCCGTAAGACCGCCCCGCCAGCGACAAGATCATGCCGGACCCGACCTCAAACAACCCCGCAGCCGCGCAGGACGCCGATTCGCTGCTCAATCCCGCGCCGATCGACGGCCCCTCGGCCGACGAGCCGGCGGAGCTTGATGCCGCCAACGCCTCGCTGGCGGGCGCGCTTTCGGTGAGCTTCGCCGTGCTGCGCATCGTGATGATTCTGCTGGTGATCGTGTTCCTGCTGAGCGGGTTCTTCACGGTTGCGCCCGACGAAGTGGCGGTGCGGACGCGGTTTGGGAAGATCATGCCGGGGCCCGAGGGGGACGTGCTGACGCCCGAGGGAGGGCCCTACTTCCGCTGGCCCGCTCCGATCGGGCAGATTTACCGGGTTCCGACGGTCACACAACGGCTCCAGATCGATGACAGCTTCGTGTTCAGGGCCGCCAGGAACTCGGGCATGCCGCTGAACGAGATCAGCCAGGGCGAGCGCCTACAGCCGGAGTACGACGGCGCGCTGCTGACGGCGGACAAGTCGATCGTGCACGCCCGCTACGAGGTGCAGTACAAGGTGCTGCCGGAGGACGCCGCCCGGTTCGTGCGGCATATTGGCAGCGTCGCTGACCTGCAAGGGGCGGACGACAACCGCCTGCTGATCTTCCGCGAGGCGAATTTGCTGGTGACCAACGCGGTGGAGCAGGCGATCGTGGAGGACGTCGCGGGGACGCCGCTGGGAAGCTTTTTACAGGGCGGCCGCAGCGCCCGCCGGTCGGCGGGCGGAGAGGAACCAGGGGATGCCGGGCCGGAGGGGACGCCGGATGACGGAGAGGAGATGGAGGATGACGTCGAGACGCCCGCGGAGGGTGGAACGGAGCCGGAGGAGGCCGAAGGTATGTCCAGCGAGCAGGAAGCGGATCACGACGATCCCGAGGACGATGGGGAGCGGCATTTTCTGGGTGACGGACACGACCATAGCGGGGATCTGGAGCTGATGTTCGCCGAGGAGGACCAGATCAGGGTGCGTGCTCAGGACGTGCTGACGCGGCTGCAGTGCGGCATCACCCTGATCAGCGTTACGCGCACGGAGCAGACGGTGGTCTCGTCGGTGAGACCGGTGATGATGGCGGTGCAGAATGAGAGCGAGGCGGCCAACCAGCTCGTGGGGCAGGCCAGCTCGGACCGTAACACGATGTTGCTGAGCACCGCCGGCCCGGCGTGGCGGGCGGTGCTGGCGGTAATCGAGGTGTACGAGGATGCTTACCGGCAGCAGGAGACCAACCCGGAGTATTTTCAGAGCGCCGAGCAGGCGCTGCGGGCGACGTTCAGGGGGGATGGGCTCGGCGAGGTCCTGACGGCGCTGGCCGATGCGGTGCCGGAAGGCAGCGGGCAGGAAGCGCAGCTTCGTTCGCTGGCGCGGCGCTATGCCAACGGCACGCTCCAGGGGACGGCAGGCGGGCTGGTCAGCACCGCCTCCTCGCGTGCCAGCAGCTACATAACGAGGCTGGAAGCGGAGGCCAACAACTTCGAGGATCAACTGGCGATCTACAACGACCGCCCCGACTTCACGCGGCGGCGGCTGTTTACCGATACGTTGAGCCGGATCTTCTCGAACCCGGATGTGCGAACGACGTTCCTGTCGCCGGGGAGCGACCTCCACCTGCGGCTGAACCCGCGTGACCGCGAGCAGCAACTCGAGGAAGAGCAGCGTGCCCGCCAGGAGCGTGGGGCTGCTGGCGGCCGCAACCAGTCGGGCCAGGGCGACAACTAGCGTCTGGCCCGCCAGTTCATCACCTGATTGGTGCGACATGACAGATACGCGTGATGTCATCCTGGAAATGCGGGGCGTCAACAAGACGTTCAAGGACTTCTGGCTGCGTCCGCGCGTGAAGGCGGTGCAGGAGCTGGACCTGACGGTTCGCCGGGGGGAGGTAATCGGTCTGCTGGGTCCCAACGGCAGCGGGAAGACCACGACGATCAAGATGATCCTGGGCCTGCTGTATCCCACAAGCGGCCAGATCGCAGTGCTTGGCAAGCGGCCCAGCGACGTGAAGCTCAAGAGGCGGATCGGCTACCTGCCCGAGGAGTCGCACCCTTACCGATTCCTGAACGCCGAAGAGACGCTGGACTTTTACGCCCGGCTTTTTCACATTCCCAAGCCGGAGCGCAGAGGGCGCATCGAGGCCCTGCTGGAGATGGTCGGTCTCTCGGCGGCCCGGTTTCGCCCGACGGGTGAGTATTCAAAGGGAATGCAGCGGCGCGTGGGCCTGGCGCAGGCTTTGATCAACGATCCGGACCTGCTGATTCTCGACGAGCCGACGACAGGCATGGATCCCATCGCCACGCGGCAGATCAAGGACCTGATCCTTACGCTCAAGAAGCGCGGCAAGACCATCATCCTCTGCACGCACCTTCTCGGCGAGGTCGAGGATGTCTGCGACCGACTGATCATCATGTACGGCGGGAAGATCCGCAGCGAGGGGCCAGTCGATGAGTTGCTGACGATGGATGGCCGGCAGACGATCGAGGTGGACTCCGGCGAGCCGATCAGCGAGGCGACGGTCCAGCGCATCTCCGCCCTTCTCAGCAGCGAGGGCAAGCACGTCGCGGGCGTGCATGTCCCGCGGCAACGGCTGGAGAAGCTCTTCATGGACGTCATCGAGCGTGCGACGGCGGCCGGCGAGGCGACGACGGGGGCGGCCATCGGGGG
>JBGTBZ010000503.1:0-9746 GCA_041749155.1 Phycisphaerae bacterium | reverse complement strand
CCCCGTGCCGCTCGATCGGCCGCCGCCCGTCCGGACCGTTGCCCCCGTTCGCCTGTCGGCGCGGGAGCTGCGTACGGTGTCCACCGACGATGGCAAGCTCGCCGTGCTGGTCACCGGCGGCGTCTTTCTCATGCAGCGCGTTCCCGAGACCGGCGCCCTGATCGAGCTGACCGCCGACCGCGCCGTCGTTTTCACCTCCCTCGAGCGGCTCGACGACGCCGGCGCCATGGACCCCGCGGAGCTGGAGCAGGCGATCGAGGGCGTTTATCTCGAGGGGGACGTTCGAATGGTCTACACGCCCGGCCGCCGTGGCAGGCGGGAGTCGACGCGGCGCACGTTCGACTCCTTCGAGCAGCGCCTGGAGGCGAGCCGGGCCTACTACGACTTCACCACCGACCGCGCCATTCTCACCCGGGCCGTGCTCCACACCACCGAGCCCCAGTTCGGCCAGCCCCTCACCCTGCGCGCCGGCGTCATGCGACAGCTCGCTCGTGGAGACTACCAGGCCCAGAGCGCCGAGATCAGCACCAGCCGCCTGGCGGTCCCGGATTACAGCCTCAATGCATCGCGCGTCTTCGTCCGCACCCGCCGCGACCGCGCCGTCTTCGGCGGAGACAACATCAATGCCCGGCTTTTCGGAGTCCCCTTCCTCTGGCTGCCCGCGGTGCGCGGGGCGACTTTGGACAACCGCCTGCCGCTGCGCAGCGTCAGCTTCACCGACAGCCGCGACTTCGGAGTCGGCTTCGATACGACCTGGGGCCTCTTCGAGACATTCAACACCACGCCCCCCCGGACGCTGGACGCCACTTACTCCCTCGGCTACCTCAATGAACGCGGCCTGACCGCCGGGATCGACGCCGACTATTACGGCGATGTCTTCCTCTTCGGAAACCGCCCCGAGACCTTCCGCGGGGAGCTTACCGGCTTCCTCGTGGATGATCACGGCCGCGATGACCTGGGCCGCCGGCGCTCCGTCATCGAGCAGGACGACCTGCGCGGCCGCCTCTTCTGGGAGCACGAGCACTTCCTCCCCGGCGACTGGAGCTTCCAGGCCCGCTTCGGCCGTGCCAGCGACCCAACCTTCCTCGAGCACTGGGAGCGGCGACAATTCTGGGAGGGGCCGCCGCACGACCTGTTCGTGAACCTGGAGCGCGGGCGAGGCAACGAGCTGCTGGGCCTGCAGGTCGTCTACGACGTCAACGACTTTGCCACCACCGCCGACACGCTCCAGGAGTATGCCAGCATCGAGCGGCTGCCTGAGGCGACCTACGCCCGCTTCGGCGACCGCCTGGGCCCCTTCACGCTCACCAGCAGAAACCGCCTGGGCCTGCTTCAGTTCAACAACTACGGGCCTGATCCCTTGGCCGACCTCGGCTTCATCGACCGCGGTTCCAGCACCGACATAGACGAGTCGTTCCGTGGCATCCCTGCCTACGGCTACACCGGCACGCCCGAGTTGCTGGTTGCCCGCGGCGACTTCCGGCAGGAAGTCTCTCTGCCCGTTCAGGCCGCGGGCCTGAGCGTCGTTCCCTTCGGCGTGGGGCGGGTCGTGGCCTACAGCGATCACGTCGGCGAGGAGGATGAGGTCGGCCGCGCCCTGGGCGGCGTGGGTCTGAGAATCGGCTCAGCGCTTGCCCGGGTCGATGACGGCGTCTACTCGCGCATTTTCGACATCGATCGGGTCCGCCACGTCATCGAGCCCAGCGTCACCGGATTCACGTCCTGGGAGAGCGAAGACCGGCAGGACATGTTCATCTTCGACCAGGGGGTGGACGACATCAGCGCCATCAGCGCCCTGAACGTCAAGCTCCGCCAGCGCTGGCAGACCATGCGCGGGGCCCCCGGCCGCCAGCGCAGCGTCGATTTCCTCACCTGGACGCTCGAGCTCAACCACTTCGACAACGAGCCCGACGAGCTGGTGGTTCCCACCAACATCGGCCCCGCCTCCGCCGCCGGGTTTCGCGGGCTCTTCTTCGGCGCTGAACCCGAGGCCAGCCTGGCGCGCGACTCGGTCAACACCGACGCCCTCTGGCGCATCAGCGACACCACCGCCATCGTCGGCGACGCCGGCTACAGCCTCGAGGACGACGGGCTGGTCACCCTCGCCGCAGGCATCATCGTCAGCCGCGACGCGCTGCTCAGCTACAGCTTCGGCGGGCGGTACGTCGAGCCACTGGACCTGCTGCTGGCCGTCGGATCGGTCAACTACCAGCTCAGCCAGCGCTACAGCCTGGCCGCGGGCGCCAGCTACGACGTGGAGGAGGGGAGCATCCGCAGTACGAATGTCCTTATCACCCGACGTTTCGAGCGCATCTTCATCAACGTGGGGCTGTATTCGGACCGCATCGACGAGGACAGCGGCATTCGCTTCACGATCGCGCCCATCGGCTTCCGCGACTTCTTTCTCGACACAGGGCAGCTCAATCAGCGCCGCTGAACCTGACCGGCCGGCGCTGATAACATTGGCCCCGCATGTTCGAGCCGCTCACCACCCGCCGTTACCTCCTGCCCTTCAAGGCCGGCCGGCTCCCACAGCGAACCTGCGACGTCCTCGTGATCGGCGGCGGTGTCGCCGGCCTTCGCGCCGCAATCGCTGCCGCGGACGGCGGGCGCGACGTCCTGCTGTTGGCCAAGGACACCGTCGCCGAAAGCAATACCTGGTACGCCCAGGGGGGCATCGCCGCCGTTCTTTCGCCGCTGGATACCGTCGATGCGCACATACAGGACACGATCAAGGTCGGCGCCGGCCTGTGCGACCCCGACGCCGTCCGCATCGTCGTCGAGGAGGGGCCCCAGCGCGTACTGGAGCTGCTTTCCTGGGGCGCCAACTTCGACAAAGACGCCGCAGACCCCCAGAAACTGGCTTTTGCCTTGGAAGCCGGTCACTCCGCCGCACGGATCCTCCATGCCTACGGCGACGCTACCGGCCGCGAGCTCTCCTCCACGCTCATCCGCACCGTCATCGATCGCGAGAGCATTACAATTGTCGAGCGCGCTTTTGCCATCGACCTGCTCACCGATGAGCAGGACGCCCGCTGCATCGGCGCCCTGGCCCTCATCGACGGCCGCGTCACCATCGTCTGGGCCCGCCAGACCGTCCTCGCCACCGGCGGGGCGGGACAGCTCTATCGCGAGACGACCAACCCCCGGGTCGCCACCGCCGACGGCCACGCCATGGCCTACCGGGCCGGGGCGGTGCTCAAAGACGCGGAAATGGTCCAGTTTCATCCGACGACCCTCTACGTCGCCGGCTCCGGCCGCGCCCTGATCACCGAGGCCGTCCGCGGGGAGGGCGGGCATCTCATCGACCGCAACGGCCATCGCTTCATGCCCGACATTCACCCGGATGCCGAACTGGCGCCGCGCGACGTCGTTTCCCGCGGCATTGTCGAGCAGATCCGCAAGACCAGCTTCACCCACGTTTTCCTGGATGTCCGCCACCTCGACCCGGACAAGTTCGCCCGCCGCTTCCCGGGGCTCATGCGACTGCTGGAGCAGTTTGAGATCGACCCAGCGAAAGACCCCATCCCCATCCAGCCCTCCGCCCACTATTTCATCGGCGGCATCGATGCCGATGAGCACGGCCAGTCGAGCCTTTCCGGACTTTTTGCCGTCGGGGAATGCAGTTGCAGCGGCCTGCACGGTGCCAATCGCCTCGCCAGCAACAGCCTTCTGGAGGGGCTGGCCTTCGGCTACCGGGCTGGCAAACGCGCCGCCGAGCTCGCGGACGCGGACAGCCCCGATTTTCCCCAGAAGCTTCGCTACGACATCCCTGGCAGCTCTCGCACGGAATTGGACGTCGCCGACGTGCGTTCCAGCCTTCGCAGCGTCATGTGGCGCAACGCCGGTATCGAGCGCAGCGGCGAGCGCCTCGCCGAGACACGCGAAATCATCGCCTTCTGGAGCCGCTACGTCATGGACAAGAGCTTCGACCCCGAAAACGGCAACGGCGGCGCCGCCGTCGCCGGGTGGGAGCTTCAGAACATGCTGACCGTCTGCTTCCTGATCACCAGCGCCGCCTATACGCGCACCGAGAGCCGCGGCGTGCACTACCGCACGGACTTCCCCGAGCGCGATGACATCCACTGGCGTCTTCGCCTCCGCTGGCAGCGCCCCCGCGAAACTCCCACGCCCGAGCCGGTACACGCCTAGCGCTTCGTGTCTTGGTGCCTTCGTGGTTAACATCCCGGGACGAATGCCCAAGCATTATCTCATCACCGGCGGGGCGGGGTTCATCGGGTCGCACCTGGCGGAGCATCTGCTCGCCCAGAAACACCGCGTGACCCTCCTGGACGACTTCTCGACCGGGCGGATGGAGAACATCGCCCCCCTCCTGGGCCGGCCGGACGTCGGTCTCATCCGCGCCAGCGTCGAGGAAGTCTCCACTGTCAACCTCGCCGTCCAGCAGGCCGACGCCGTCTTCCATCTCGCCGCCGCCGTCGGGGTGCAGCTCATCGCCGATGAGCCGGTGCGGACGATCCAGACGATCATCCGCGGTACGGAGGTGGTCCTGGAGGCGGCCAATCGCTGGCGGCGGCCGGTGCTGATCACCAGCTCCAGCGAGGTGTACGGCTTCGGCACGAAAGTCCCCTTCAGCGAGCACGATGACATCGCCATCGGCCCGACGGTTCATCCGCGCTGGTGCTACGCCTACGCCAAGGGAATCGACGAGTTTCTCGGCCTGGCCTACCAGAAGCAGTTCGGCCTGCCGGTCTCGATCGTCCGCCTCTTCAATACCGTCGGCCCGCGGCAGGTCGGGCAGTATGGCATGGTCCTCCCGCGATTCGTCGAGAAGGCCCTGGCGGGCGAGCCGATCCCCGTCACCGGCGACGGAACGCAGACGCGCTGCTTCTGCCACGTGCATGACGTCGTCGCGGCCCTGGCGAAGCTCATCGAAACGCCCGCCGCCTTCGGTGAGGTCTATAACCTCGGCAGCGACGAGGAGATCAGCATCCGCGCGCTGGCGGAGCGCATCGTGAAAAAGGCGGGCAGCAAGAGCCGCATCGAGCTGCTGCCCTACGAGAAGGTGTACGGCCAGCACTTCGAGGATGTGCCCCGCCGCGTGCCGGACCTCTCAAAGATCACCACTGCCATTGGGTTTCGGCGGCGGTATGGGCTGGATCAGATCATCGAGGCGGTGATTGCGGACAAGCGGGCGGGGCGGCAGTAGCGGTGCGATTCGCGTCACAGTACGAGCGGTGAAAGCAAGTGAGCGACCTGCCATGGGGCGGTCGTAAGTGACCTTTGCGCTAAATCTTCCGGGCATGGTGCGCAAAATTGCTCAATCTCGCGCACCGCGAGCCAGGGTGTATGAAGATCCGCCGCCACGTCCGCTCAGCGGATGAACCGCATCTCCCCGAAGTTCGGCACGATTGCCGGAAAACGCGGCCCCGGGCGGAAGCTCGAGGGCCAGTAGACAAAAAACGCCCGTCCGAGCATGAATCGCTCCGGGACGCGCCCGCCGTCCAGCGCGAGGCCCCCTTCATGCTCAAGGTGGATGCCGTCGGTCCATCCGCGGGCGTCGCCGCTCAGGAACGGGTTGTCGCCGAGCGTGAAGTATTCCCCTTCGTTCAGCCGGACGATGTTGCTGGGAAAGTCGTAGGGGCTGGCGTATGGGTTGGTGAAATTCCCAAGCTGGTCGCGCGCCGTGTAGTAAACGTCACGCCAGAGGCTCAGGTGCCGGATCTGCGCCTCCTGGTCCGCCGCGATGATGCTCACTTCCGGGCGCTGCTCACGGGCCGGGGTGTGCTCACCCCTGACCAGGGACTCCACGTCGGGCGCGTAATCCGCATCGTCGGTCTCCAGCACCGTCCTCCCGTCGATGCGAAGCTGCACGCGGTAGTCGGCATTGATGAACTCCACGTAGCGCGGCCGCGAAAAGTCGCCTTCGACCGGGGCTTCCAGCCCGAACATCGGCTGGTTGTCGGCAGAGACGCCGGTGATGCGCACCATGCCGTCGCGAATCTCGGCCTCAAAGACATCGCCGCGCTTGGTCAGTCGCAGCAGCAGCGGGCCGTCCCCGGCGCTCTTCTCGTAGAAGAAGGCCAGGCGAAGGTCGCTGACGCTGTTGAAGCGGAACGGGCCCTCGGGATAGGTGAATGTGGGCCGGAAATCGCGCTCAAACGTGTCGGTTCTCGGCGGCTCACGGTGGAAGAGCTGGTTGTTGGCGTTGATGTTGTAAGCCAGGAAGTCGGTGAGGGCGAAGGTGTCCGGGTTCGCCTGGGGGTCGAAGCGCAGTGCGCCGGCAACACCGTCGGCCGCGAAGTCGAATCCTCCGCCCGCGCCGCCGGGGTTGACGCTCCATCCCGCTCCCGTGCGCCAGGGCATCTGCCACGGCGGGTCGCGGAAGGTGCGCTCACGGTGCAGGTACTCGCGGGAGCACCCCTGCGGGCGGAAGTCGTCGTGATAGACCGCTCGCCACAGCGCCGACTGGGCCACGTCGTCCTTCCGGGCGATCTGGAAGTCGGCCGGCCGAAGCTCCGCCAGGGTCTTCTGGGCGGTCGTGACGTAGACGTCGCCGTCCACGAGCATGAGCGTCTCGCCCGGAAGCCCGATCAGCCGCTTGATGTAATTCTGCTGGTAGGGCTCGGTGCTCCACGACGGCAGATGCCCGGAAGCCTCGCCCCCGCGGGAGGGGTTCTTGAAGACCACGACGTGCCACCGCTGCGGCTCCTGGAGCAGGTAGGCGTGCTTGAGCACGAGGATGCGATCGCCATAGGAAACGGCCGGGGCCGCGGCATCCTTCTCAGGATCCTCCTCGATGACCGGGGGGAAGCGGTAGCCGCAGTTGGGGCATCGGATGGCATAGATCTGCTGCGCGTACGATGGGGCGGACTGAGTCGCGGCGTCGGTTGGGTAGTTGACGTGGAAGTGCCAGCCGCAGTCGGAGCAGGTAAAACGCATGTGAGCCCCGAGCAGCGTCGAGGCCATGCTGCCGGTGGGGATAACGAAGGCTTCCAGCACGAACGCTCGGAAGATGAAGGCCAGGATGAACGCCACGAGCACCTGCTCGATCACCACCCGCACCCCCTCCTCCTGCTGAGGCGCCCGCGCGGGCGCTGGCGGCACGGGCCGGGGGGCATCGGCGGGGATGGTCACTTCGGACATCGGTGCTTAGCTTAGCGCCATCGACGGCGAATCGCGAGGAACGGCGATGGATCACGGACAACCGCTGCGGGAGGGCTCCACGGTGCTCGTGACCGGCGCCGCCGGCTTCATCGGGTCACACGCCGCAGAGCGCCTGATCGACGGCGGATACCGGGTCGTCGGGCTCGACAACTTCTGCGACTTCTACGACCGCCGCTGGAAGGAGAACAACCTCCGCAGCATCTCGCCGGCGGTGGAAGTGCAGGAGATCGACGTCGTGGACAGCCAGGCGATCGATCGGCTCGTGCGGACGGCGCGTCCGGCAGCCATCCTGCACCTGGCCGCCATGGCCGGGGTGCGGCCCAGCATCGAACAGCCCGCCTACTACGCGCGCGTGAACCTGGAGGGAACAACTCACCTGCTGGAGGCGGCGCGCCGCCACGGCGTCGGGCGGTTCGTTTTCGCCAGTAGCTCCAGCGTCTACGGCAACGCCGGCGGCCGGGCGCTGCGGGAGGAGAACGAGGCGGGCGCGCCCGTCAGCCCTTACGGGGCCACCAAGCGGGCGGGGGAGCTGATTTGCCATGCATTTGCCCACTTGTACGGCCTGTCGATCGCATGTCTGCGGCTTTTCACGGTCTATGGCCCGCGGCAGCGGCCGGACCTGGCCATACACAAGTTCGTCCGGCTGATTCAGGGGGGCCAGCCGATTCCGGTCTACGGCGACGGCTCCACGAGCCGCGACTACACCTACGTGGACGACACGGTCGCGGGGATCATCGCGGCAACGCACCACGCCCCGCCGTGCCGATACCGGATCTACAACATCGGCACGGGCCGCTCGGTGTCGCTCAGCAGGCTCATCGAGGCAATCGAAACGGCCACGGGGAGACCAGCGATCATCGATCGGCAGCCGCCGCAGTCCGGGGATGTGGAGCACACCCTGGCCGACATCAGCCGGGCCTGTCAGGAACTTGCGTTTGCCCCGCGGGTGAGCCTGGCGCAAGGGCTGGAACGATTTGTCGACTGGTTCGGGCGGTACGGTCATTTGTACACGTTTCCCGAGTCAACGGCCGCGGCGGCGATTGGGGAAGACCGGGGCCAGGCGCAGGTTTAGATGCGGTTTGAGCCTCCTGGAAGCCGCAGGTGGCATTCTGGGAGGGTTTTGGCGGTCAGCCCAGGTCCGACAAGCACGAACTGCGATTTTCCGCTGGCTGGGTCGCCAGATGGTGGTACATTTTTCGCTGACTGGTTCTGCAGCACCCAAAGCAGGCTTCTGTCAAGGAGTTGTGGATGAGCGTCAGCGCCACCTTTGATACTTCCGCGCGCGTCGCATACGGCATCGGTCGCAAAACCGGCGGCTGTGAGATCAGCGAGCGCTTGCTCGACATTGCCTCTGACACCTCAAAGTCCGCCCAGCAGCGGATTTCGGAAGCCACGGCCTACGCCGGCACCGCGGGGTGGGAGGCACTGGCTGTGTTCGCCCTCGCGCCGGATCTCATCCGGCACGTTCAGTTGCATTGCGGCGACAGCACCAGCGAGCGGCTGATCCTTCAGATCATGGACGCCGAAGACGGCAACGAGCGTCTTCACGTCTCGTTCATCGGCCCCAGCGGCGATTGGGACCGCATCCTCTAGGCGCAACTAAAAACCGACCCGGGTGAGGGGTCGGTCCAGTGCGGCCGAGAGGAGTCGAACCTCCACGTCCTTAACGGACACAAGAACCTGAATCTTGCGCGTCTGCCAATTCCGCCACGGCCGCGTTTGGCTTCGACTGCGCCCAAGGCGCAGGCGAGAATGCTAGGCCGCGGTCAACCGCTGTCAACCGGCGGCATTGGCCGTACGATCCTGGCGCGATGAAGTTCACCCGCCACGGCTTCCGGGAACTGCTGGTCGGCACGCTCGTGCTGGTGCTGATGGCCGCCACGCTCGGATATTTCGAGCTCTGGTGGCTGGCGCTGCTTATGGTGCCGGTGCTCCTATGGCTCTGGGCCTTCTTCCGCGATCCCGAGCGGGCCATCCCCGCTCACCCGGACCACCCCGAAGGCCGGATCACCATGGTCTCCCCCGCGGACGGCCGGGTCAGTGACGTGATGGAACTGGAGCACGATCCGGTCCTGGGCGAGCCGGCCGTGCGGGTGGGGATCTTCCTGTCGGTATTCAACGTTCACATCAACCGCAGTCCCTGCGACGGCACCGTTACGGCCGTCAACTACCGCAAGGGGAAGTTCCTCAATGCCCTCGACCACTCCCGCGCCAGCGAGGAGAACGAAAGCAATACGATCGTTATCGGCGAGCCCGAGCGGCCGGACCACGCCGTCGCGGTGGTGCGGCAGATCGTGGGCCTGATCGCCCGCCGGATCATCTGTACGAAGGCGGTCGGCGACCCGGTGCGTCGGGGCGAGCGGATCGGGATGATCAAGTTCGGCAGCCGCACGGAGCTGTCGGTGCCCAGGCGGCTGCATCCGAAGGTGCTCGTCAAGCCGGGCCACAAGCTGCTGGCAGGGGCCGATGCGGTGGTGGAGGTTGACGGTTACGTCGGCGCCAGCGGCGTGACCCAGGAGCCGGCGCTCGTCGATTCGGAGATGGAGCCTTTCGTCCAGCCGACGCCTTCCTGACGATGCTCAAGCCACTCGACCAGTCCGCCGAAGAGCGACGCCGGG
>JBGTBZ010000502.1:0-4071 GCA_041749155.1 Phycisphaerae bacterium | reverse complement strand
CCCGACGCTGATGCCGCGCGAGCGTCGCCGGATGGTGACCATTCCGATCGTGCTGATCGTATTGAGCGCGCTGATCGTCTTCGGATGCGGTTGGGGCATCACCGGAAGCCCGGTCAAGGCGGCGCAGTGGGCGGCGCTGGGCATCTCATGGGACATCGTCGTCATCGCACTGGGCATCTTTCTCGGGGCGTCGCTGGTGGACCTGGAGGCCCAGTCGATCAGGACGATCCTCCTGCAGGTGGCCGCCGTCGCGCTGGCGTCGGCGGCGTCCTTCTGGCCCATCATGTGGCTGGACCAGGGGGCGATCTGCGGCGGATTGCTGGCGTGGATCACCAGCACGCTGGTCTTCTGCGGGCTGATGGCCTACTTCTTCGAGCTGGACGCCCACGAGGTGATCGTGCTGGTGATCGTGATCACGGTGGTGCGGTTCGCGGGGAACCTGGTCTGGATGCACTTCTTTGGCTGGCAGGGGTATCTGCCCGGGTAGTTTGGCCGCAGTTGTCCGGTGGCGGCGGGGTTCTTAGCCTTCGGCATGAGCCAATTCCGCACGGAGCGTGATTCCATGGGCGAGATGCAGGTGCGCGCCGACGCCTATTACGGGGCCCAGACGGGGCGGGCGGTGGAAAACTTCCCCATTTCCGACCTGCGCCTGCCCCGCCGCTTCATCGAGGCGATGGGCCTGATCAAGTATGCCGCCGCCATCGCCAACGAGGAGCTTGGAGCGGTGACGAAGGAGCGAACGGAATTGATCAAGCGGGCCGCCATGGAGGTGATGGACGGCAAGCTGGACGACCAGTTCGTCGTGGACGTCTTCCAGACCGGGAGCGGCACGTCCACCAACATGAACACCAACGAAGTAATCGCCAGCCGGGCCAACGAAATGGCCACGGGCAAGCGCGGCGGCAAGGAGCCGGTTCACCCCAACGATCATGTCAACCAGCAGCAATCGAGCAACGACACGATTCCGACGGCGATGCATGTTTCCGCGGCGGTGGCAATGCAGGAGCTGGTCGCGTCGCTCAATCACCTGCGCAACCTGCTGACGCAGAAAGCCAGCCAGTTCGACGCCGTCGTGAAGATCGGGCGCACGCACCTCCAGGATGCCACGCCGATCCGCTTGGGGCAGGAAATCAGCGGCTGGGCGCACCAGGCCAAGCTGTCGGCGGAGCGGGCGACGCGGGCGGCGGAAGCTTTGTACGAGCTGCCCCTGGGCGGTACGGCGGTCGGGACGGGCATCAACTCGCATCCGGACTTCGCGAAGAAGGCGATCGCCGTCATCGCCGCCGAGACGAAGCTGCCCTTCCGCGAAACGGCGAATCACTTCGAGGCCCAGGCGGGGAAGGATGCGGTCGTCGAGGCTTCCGGCCAGCTCAAGACGATCGCCACCAGCCTGACGAAGATCGCCAACGACATCCGCTGGCTCGCCAGCGGCCCGCGCTGCGGCCTTGGCGAGATCACCATCCCAGCGACGCAGCCGGGCAGCAGCATCATGCCGGGGAAGGTCAACCCCGTCATGTGTGAGATGGTGCTGCAGGTGTGCGCGCAGGTCATCGGCAACGACGCGACGATCACCTATGGCAACGCTATCGGCAGTACCTTCGAGTTGAACGTGATGATGCCCGTCATGGCCTACAACCTGCTGCAGAGCGTCGAGCTGCTCTCGAAGGCGAGCCGCGTGTTCGCGGATCGCTGCGTCGCGGGGCTGGAGGCCGATGAGGAGAGATGCCGCGCGATGGTCGAGCAGAGCCCGGCGATGTGCACGAGCCTGGCTCCGCTGATCGGCTACGACGAGGCCGCCGCCATCGCCAAGGAGGCCTTCAAGAGCGGCAAGACCGTACGCGAGGTGGCGCTCGAGAAGAAGGTGCTGGACGAGAAGAGGCTGGAAGAGGCCCTGGACCCCCGCAGCATGACCGAGCCCTCCGCCGACCGCATCGGCAGCGCGGGGGGATGAGTGCAGAAACGCGCACCAAGACCGGGCGGAGAAATCGGCCTGGAGATTGGTTCTTTTGCGCAGAACGGCGATTTTGTGGTTTGGTGCGCATTCGTGCACAAAATCGCGCACCGCGGAGGGGGGGGTATGTGGCCACTCGTATGGGCAGCCACCGCGCCTGCGGTATGGCTAGACATCAAAGTATTTGGCCTTCGGATGATGCACGACAAGGGCGTCGGTGCTCTGCTCGGGGTCGAGCATGAACTCCTCGGTAAGCTGCACCCCGATGGCGGCGGGCTGGAGAAGGGAAAGGAGCTTTGCCCGGTCCTCGAGGTTCGGGCAGGCGGGGTAGCCGAAGCTGTATCTGCTGCCGCGATATCCCTGCTGGAAGAGCTTGCGCACGTCGTCGGCATCCTCGGTGGCAAAGCCGAGCTCGGCGCGCATTCTCTTGTGCCAGAACTCCGCGAGGGCCTCGGCGCACTCGACGCCGAAGCCGTGGAGGTAGAGATACTCCGTATAGCGATCCGCGAGTCGCTCGGCCTCGGCGAGGCGACTGATGGTGCTTCCCATGGTCACGAGCTGCGCGCCCAGGACGTCGTACTCGCCGGAGTCCTTAGCGCGGAAGAAATCGCTGATGCACAAGCGCCGGCGCCCGTCCTGGCGCGGGAGCGTGAAGACCTGCACAATCCGGGGCTCCCGCCCGGGCGTGAGGGAGCCGGGCTGGAAATCTGCAGGTTCGTAGACGAGCAGGTCGTTGCCATCGCTCTGCGCCGGGAAGTAGCCCCAGGTGACCCTGGGCTCGAGGACTTTCTCCGTCATCGCGCGCTGCTGGAGCTGGCGGAACTTGGGGAGGGCCTGCTCATCGAGGCTGCGCTGGAAGTCGGCGTCACTCATCCCCTTCTTCTTGAAGCCCCACTGGCCGGTGAAGAGGGCGACCTCGTTCACGTAGCCGAAGACGCGGCTGACGGGCACGTCCTCCGCCACGCGGCTTCCCCAGAACGGTGGGACGGGCACGGGATTGTCGCGGGCGATGTCCGGCGGGGCGGCGGCGTCGCGGCTGGAGGGCTTGACGGCCTTTGCGCGCATCTCGCGTCGCTTGATGACGCGCTCCTGCTGCTCGGCGACGATGACCTGGGCGCGTCCGGCCCCGACGTGGTCCATCATCTTCAGGCCGTCGAAGGCGTCGCGGCAGTAGAGCAGCGGCCCGCCGTAGAGCTGGGCCAGGTCCTCCTCGGCGTAGTCGCGCGGGAGGGCCGCCCCGCCGAGCAGAACGGGGATCTTCACGCCGCGGCCGTTCATCTCGATCAGGTTGTCCTTCATCACCGCCACGCTTTTGACCAGCAATCCGCTCATGCCGACCGCATGCGCCCCGTACTTCTGGGCGGCGGCGAGGATGTCGCCGATGGGCTGCTTGATGCCGAGGTTATGGACGGTGTAGCCGTTGTTGGTGAGGATGATGTCAACGAGGTTCTTGCCGATGTCGTGGACGTCGCCCTTGACGGTGGCGAGCACGATCTTTCCCTTGCTGCTGTCGCCGGCGACCTTGTCCATATGCGGCTCGAGATGGGCGACGGCGGCCTTCATCGTCTCGGCGGACTGGAGCACGAAGGGGAGCTGCATCCTCCCGGAGCCGAAGAGCTCGCCGACGACCTTCATCCCGTCGAGGAGGAAGTTGTTGATGATGTCGAGCGGCTTGTGGCCCAGGGACATCGCCTCGTCGAGGCGATGCGTCAGGTTGCGCTTCTCTCCGTCGATGATGTGGCGCTTGAGCTTCTCGTCGATGGGGAGGTTCTCGTCGTGCCCGGCGACTGCAGCGCCCTGGCGTTCGTCGTCGTCGGTGAAGAGGGAGATGAACTGTGTCAGCGGATCGGAGCCCTCCATGCGCCGGTCGTAGATCAGCTCGAGCGCTGAATTCCACTTCGAGTCGTCGATCCGGTTGCGCGGGAGAATCTTGCTGGCATGAACGATGGCGCCGGTCAGGCCCGCCTCGCGCAGCTCGTGCAGGAAGACGCTGTTGAGCACGACGCGGGCGGCGGGCTTCAGGCCGAAGCTGACGTTGGAGAGCCCGACGACGGTGTGGCAGGCGGGAAGCTCGGCGAAGATGCGGCGCGTGCCCTCGATGGTCTCCGCGGCGTTGCGGC
>JBGTBZ010000501.1:0-6193 GCA_041749155.1 Phycisphaerae bacterium | reverse complement strand
GGGCGGGTGACGCCGCCATCCCGGGACGCGAGGCGGATGTGGGGCAGCTTCCCGCGCCCCTGCGTCGGCGACAGCAGCGCAGTGCGCGGAAGTACAACCAGGCATAGCCGCGGCGTGGCCCAGATCTTGCTAACAGCGTGCCAATGCTTCTTCGGCTCGACCCTGCCACGCTCGCCGGCGCGCACGCCGATCCGGAATGCGCCGCCGACGCGGCGGAGCTTTCGTATGTGTCGGATGAGTCGCCCGGCATTACCCGCCGCCGGCAGGGCAAGGGATTTGTCTATCTTGACGTCCGCGGCAGGCGCATCACCGACGAGCGGCAGATCGAGCGGTTCAACAAGCTGGCGATTCCCCCTGCGTACAGGGACGTCTGGATCTGTCCCAATCCGCACGGCCATCTCCAGGCGACGGGGCGAGACGATCGTGGGCGCAAGCAGTACAGGTACCACGAGCGATGGGGCCACGTGCGCGACCGCGCCAAGTACGCCAAGCTCGTGCAGTTCGCCCGCGGCCTGCCGAAGCTGCGCCGGACACTGAGAAGGCACCTGAAGTTGCGCGGCCTGCCGCGCGAGAAGGTGCTGGCGGCGTGCGTCACGCTCCTGGACAAGACCTACATCCGCGTGGGCAACGACGATTACGCGAAGAACAACGGCAGCTACGGCCTGACCACGCTCCAGGACGGCCACGCCACCTTCGGCCGCGGCGGGGTGATCCGCCTGGAGTTCAACGGCAAGAGCGGCATCGACCGCCAGGTGGAGCTGAAGGACTCAGCGCTGGCGAAGATCGTCCGCCAGTGCCAGGAGCTGCCCGGGCAGGAGTTGCTACAGTACCTCGACGACGACTGCAACGTCGTGGACATCGGCAGCGGCGACGTGAACGACTACCTGCGCGAATACGCCGGACCGGACGTCACCGCCAAAGATTTTCGAACGTGGCACGCGACGGTCCTCGCCGCCGCCGCCCTGCGCGACGAGGCGCCCGCGGAAAGCAAGACTGTCCGAAACAGGCAGATCCTGGCGGCGGTGGACGCGGTGGCGCAGCGCCTGGGCAACACTCGGGCGATCTGCCGCAAGTGCTATATCCACCCGATCACGCTGGAAAGCTTCGACGCCGGCGAGCTGAAGCGGCGCATGCAGCGGGCTAGGAAGGTACCGGGGCTTTCGGGGGATGAGTCGGCGGCGCTGAAGCTGCTAAAGGCGAAAGTACCCGTGGAGGGGTAGGCGCTTTCATCCGGGCGCACCCTGCGGTGCTTGCTGGCGACGCGGGTCCGAATTCTTGGTCCACCAGAAGACGGTCATTTCTGCCTCCTTTCGCACGCGCTGGTTCGGGTCATCCTGGAGCCGCCACACGGCCTCGATCACCTCGGGCGGCGGTTTGCGGGGTTCGCCCTGGTGGAAGATCGGAAACCACGCGTAGACGTCCGCCAGAGCCTTGACGGCATAGAGGCGGGTGTGGAAGTTCTCGGCCTGCAACAGCGGCAGCAGATGGGGCGTGGCTGGTGGTCCGATGAGTTCCATGGCGCGGGAAGTATCAAGACTCAACTGAGTCTCTGCTCCGTCTGGCGGGGCCTTCTCTGCCAGCACAAGATCGTCGGCGAGCGAAGCGCCCGACTCTCCCAATGCCGCCGCCGCCGCGGCCACCGCCTGGTGATGCCCGTCTTTCAGCGCGGACCCAAGTCGCTCGAGAATCGGCGTCACGTGCGCTGGATCCGCCCGGACAAGCCTCGGCTCGTGCCGTGCCCCCAGTTCGATGATCTTCGCGTACAGCTCCCCGTCCTCCGCAGCGAGATCCACCACCTGGAGCAGCGTGGCCTCATCACCTGAATCCAAGGCCGCCAGAAGAAGGGCCTCGCGAATGGTCCTGTTGGCCTCCTCTTTGTCGGTCTTGTCATCATCGGCAGGGAGTTGGCGAGCCGCTGCAAGAAACTCATCCCGGTGGTCCGCGATGGGCTGCCAGAACGGTGCGACTATCGCCCGGTGGTCCGCTGGTGTCAGCTCGTCCTCGAGCTCAGGTTCGTCAGCGTAGAAGTTGTTCAATCCATACAGCACCACCCCGGCGGCGGCGGCACGCATTGAAGGATCGGACTTCGGATCGGCCAGTGTCCGCGCGATCAGGCGTCCATCATCTGCGTTTCCAAGAATGAGCGAGGTAACGTAGAAGTAACGCCCCCACCCAATCTCCTCCTGGCTGGCGCCGGCTTGTTCCGATAGCTGCGCAAGGGCGCGCAATGCCGCCTCGCCTCGGGGAATCGCGTTCTCGGACTCCTTCCCTGAGATCACCCTTCCATCCGGACCCCTGGGTGGCAAGCCTATCGCCGGGCGCGAAGCGGGTCGTGATTGCTGGGCGCCGCAGGCCGCGAGACCGGGATTCGCCAGCATCAGCAGCACCAGCAGGATAAGCGAGAGTAGTCGCATGATGAGTCTCCCCGGTCTTTCGTATCACCGTACGGGTGAAAGCAGAAATGGATGTTGAAATAGAACAGTAATGCCGCTCGCCTTTCTCCACACCCCGTGCGGGGTAGTTCAACATCAGCGGTCACTCCGGCGCGATCGCCTTCAGCACCTCGCGGGTCAGGTCCCACTGGTTAAACCCCTGCCGCCCGTAATCGAGGCCGCGGCGGACGATCACGACATCGTGCGACGGCACAACGACCACATACTGCCCGCGATTGCCCGCCGTCGAGTAGGCATCCTTCGGGACATCCCCCCGGTCGCCGGGCACGAGCCACCAATGGGCGCCGTACTCGCCGCCACGCTGCGTCGTGGCGGGCGCCGGCGTGCGCACGAACTCGATCCACGATTCGGAGAGCAGCCGCTGGCCGTCCCAGACGCCCTCGTTCAGGTACAGCAGGCCGAAGCGCGCCAGGTCGCGCGCGTTCGTATACACCTGGCTGCTGAGCACGAAGTCGCCGAAGCGGTCGGTGCTCAGGAGGGTGCTGCGCATGCCGATTCGATCCAGCAGGGCGGTTCGAGGAAACGCGTGATACGCTTGCTCGCTGCCCAGCGCTCGCTTCATGGCGTTGACGGCGAGCAGCGTATCGTAGTTCTCGTACTCCCAGACTGTCCCCGGCTCGCGGACCAGCCCGCGATTGCGCGCCCCGTCCACCGAGCTGGCCCCCGCCCAGTAGGCAAGGCCCGAGCCCGTGGCGTATTCCATTCCGAAGCTGTCCACCGGCTCCAGCCCGCTCGACATCTGCAGGACATGCCGCAGCGTGACGGCGCGGCGCGGATCGCTCCGTGACTCCGGCAGGCGCGGGAGCCACTCGACATCCAGCGGCTCGTCCAGCTTCATCCGCCCGTCATCCACGAGCATCCCGATCAGCGTCACGGCGATGCTCTTGGCGGTGGACCAGGTGCGCGTGCGCGTGTGCATGTCGAAGCCGGGCGCGTAGCGCTCGTGCACGATCTCTCCCTTGTGCAGGATGATCAGGCTGATCGTCACCTGCTCGGGCGTTTCTCGGTCGAACGCCCAGTCGGATGCGGCCTGCAGCGCCTTGGGATTGATCTCACCCGCCAGGGGCTTTTCGACAAGCCGATCGCCGTTCGGCCAGTCGATCGATGCCGGGTCCTCATCGGCGCGGGAGCTGGCGATCTCGGGCAACGAGTCGATGTCATCCCACTTCTGGTCGGGGGCCATGATGACCGCGCCTACTCCCTCCCGGAACACGGCGCGCATCACCGGCCCCGACGCGCCGCCGCCGACGGCGACACCTTTGCGCTGGCGGTCGATGAGATAATCCCCGCCCTCGGCCGTCCCGACGGGGTCGCGGAGATAGGCCAGCTCCTGCGCGAACACCTGCTCGAGCGTGCGCCCGGATGTGAAGAGCCCGTTGCACATGAGCACGGCCTGCACGCCGTTGCGAATCATCTCGCGGTTCGCCGCGAAATAGTCGAAGGTCTCGCGATGCCCTCGAGGCGCTTCCTGGGCGTGCGCAGGCGACAGAATCAGCAACGCGGCTGCGATGAGGATGCTCAGGATTCGCTTCATCGCATGAGTGTACCAGCACCGGCAAGCCACACACGGGCTCGTCAGGACGGCGCCTATTCAGCGGGAATCTTCCTCAACGTATACCACGCCTCGGTGGACCACAGCTTCTGGCCCTCCGCCGACGGCGGGTCGGTGCGGAGGTAGACGACGTGCCCCTCCTTCAGCGCGGGCACGATCAGCCGCACGCTCAACCCATCCTCAGACGGGATCGCCTCCGCCACGCTCAGCAGGCGCTCACCGATCTTGGGTCCGCCGTACTCCGGCGAGGGGATGTAGCGCCACGTCTTGAGCGTGTAGTTCATCGGGTCGCGCAGGGATTCGACGTCCGCTGGCTCGGTGAACGTCAGCTCGAAGCCGTCCGGGCGGGCGCTCATCGAAAGGATCTCGTACGGCACATCCCCGGTCACCGCGAGCTTCTGGAGGCCCATGATGGTGGTCCGCCAGCTCCAGGTCTCCTTGTAGCCGGTCATCCCGACGTAAAGGTTGCCGTCGGGGCCCCAGCGCAGGCGGTGCACGCCGCCTTCGAGGCCCTGTGTGAAGCGGAAGGCCGCGCCCTGGTACCAGCCGTCCACCTCCTCCAGGAACGCGCGGCGGATGCCGCCCTTGGTGAGCTCGCCGATCAGCAACTGGCCCTGGTAAGGCCCGTATCGCTCATCGCTAGGAATGAGCAGCGGCTCGGTCGGCGAGTTGTTGATTTCGTTCTGCGGCAGGAACAGCGCGGGAAGCGTGTAGTTCTCAGGGTCGAGCTCGTCGGGCTGAAACGGCGTCTTGTGTCCGCCGTCGGGGTAGTGGTTCCACGGGCGAAGGTCGGGCCAGTAGCCGTAGAAATGCCCCTCCTTGATCTGGTTGAGCTTGTTGGCGGGCATCCATCCGCCTTGGTTCTCTGAAACGAACAGCGCGTTGCCCGGCCCGAAGCCCAGGCCATCCGGCGAGCGGAAGCCGCCAGCGATGTACTGGATCTCGCCCGTCTGGATGTTCACCTTCGCAACGCTCCCGCGGTTCGGCGGATTGGGCCCGTTGAGGCCGACGATCGACTTGTCCTCCCCCAGCGGCCGCGATGAATCCTCGCCGCGGAACATCTGGCCCACGTACACGGCGCTGCTGAGGGCGAGGTAGACGAACCGCTCATCCTCCGGGTCCGCCGCCAGGCCGAACGTGAAGTGGTGGTAATTATCCGAAGTCCAGTCCCCGGCCACCTTTATGTGCGTCTCGTAGAACCCGTCGCCGTCGCGATCGATCAGTTCCGTGAGCTGGTCCGTCTCCGTCACCAGCAGCCGCCCGTTCACCACCGCCATCCCCGCCGGGTCCCACAGGTTGTCGGCGATCTTCGTCACGGTGACGGCGGAGCGATCCTCGCCCAGCACGCCGTCCAGGGCCCAGACGGCGCCGTTGGGCCCGCGCTCCATCTCACCTTCGTTGACCGGCTTGAACGTGCCTACCGCCAGCCGGCCATCGGGCAGGAAATCCATTGAGCCTACCTGCGGCTCGAATTTGTCCGGTCTGATCTCCACGAGCCGGAAAAAGGGGTGCACGCTCTCTAACTCCGTCCCATCCCCCGGTCGCAGCAGCGACGTCTCACGCAAAAGCCGCTTCTTGCCCGGCGAGATCACCGGCGTCAGCGTCGGGTCCGTAAACACGTGCCGCTCATCCACCACGTACCAGTGCTCCTGCCCATGCTCCCGCCATTCCAGCGTCAGGCCGGCGCCGCCCAGGTTCTGGAAATACTCGATTCGCAGGTCATGCGGTCCGGCGGCAAGGCTGGCGATGCCGCTGGCGCTGCTGAAGGCATGCGTGCCGTCGTGCAGGATGATCGGGCGATCGTCGATGAACAGGATCGCGCCGTCGTCGCTCTGAAGCCGGAAGTCGTACTGCCCCTGCTCCGGCACGACCAGTGTCCCAAACAGCACCGCCCGGAACTGCAGCAAAAGATCGCCGAACTCCCCATCCTTCATCTGGATGGCGGCGTAAACATCCTCGTGGTTGGGCGTCTGGTCGGGCGCAAGCTCCAGCAGGCGCTCCATCGGCTCGCCGATGTCGTACACCCGCATCCGGATGCCGGGGGCCATCCCGTCGGGGACTTCCACCGCCGGCATCGGCGGATGCTTCGCGGCCTCGATCGCCGGCGGACGAGGGTCGTTGCTGGTGCACGACAGCGCCGCCAGCGCCAGCAGAACCGCAGGAAACCGTGCTTTCATGTGCCGCAGAA
>JBGTBZ010000500.1:0-3270 GCA_041749155.1 Phycisphaerae bacterium | reverse complement strand
GCGTCGCTGGCCCAGGAGGGCCGCCGCGACGAGGACTCGGGTCGCCGCTCCTCCTCCGATCGTGAGCTTCGCTCGCGCAGCGAAGCCGATCCCTTCTCGGAGCGGTATGCGCTGCTGCTGGAGAACAACATCTTTTTGCGTGATCGCCGCCCAACGGTGGCGCCCACCACCCGCGCTACGGCGCCGCCCCCGCCTCCTCCGCCGATCGAGAAGAGCTGGATGCTGGTGGGTGTCGTCTACGAAGAGGGCGCATTTCGCGCGTACTTCGAGAATCTTCGCACCAATGAGGTCACCCGCGTCGCCGTCGGCGAGACGATCGCCGAAGGCGCCATTTCCGAACTGTTCATCGACTCAATCGCCTACGCCCGAAACGGCGATCAACGCTGGATCGAGATCGGGCAGGACCTCACCGGCGTCTTCCCGGAGATTGCCGCTCCCCAGCGCCCCGTCACCGCCTCCCGGACCACCGGCGCCAGCGGCGGATCCGCCGGAACGCCCGCCAACACCATGAGCATCGAGGAGCGGCTCCGCCAGCGACGGCTCCAGGAGGCCGGCGGTGCCGCTCCGGGGGCGATCCAGGCGATTCCGGGTGCCCAGGGAGACGTCCGAATTCAGGGCGTCCAGGGGGACGTTCGCATCCGAACAATTGACGGCAGCACCGGGCAGGTTTTCGAGTTCACTCCGGCGCGAGTCCCGCCGCCGCCAGAGCGCGGCCGCGGTAGCGATGATCCGCCGGACGAACCGCCGCCGGACGATCCGCCTCCCGATGACCCGGATTGATGCCAGTCAGGACTCCCACGCCTGCCAGCCCCTCTCCTTGCTCGACAGGAGCGTTTTCCGCAATGAGCCATTCCCGGCAAGATTCCGCCGCTTCTGACTCGAACCGCTCCGTCGCCTGCCGGGCCCTCTTCCGCGCAGCGGTGCTCGCTGCGCTGCTTTTTGCGCCAGCAGTCGGGCGCGCGCAGGATCAGGCCCAGCAGGATCAAGCCCAGCAGGATCCGACGACGCAGCCCACCACGCGACCCGGCACCTCGACAGCCCCGGCCCGCAATGGCCAGGAGGGTGACGGCGGGATACAGCGGCAGGATGGCGGGCTCATCCTCAACTTCCGCGATGCCAGCATCGATGTCGTGCTCGATGAGCTGTCGGAGGCCGCAGGGTTGATTATCGTGCGCGAGGCCAAGCCCACCGGCCGCGTGACCCTCCAGTCACGCCAGCCTGTGAGCCCGGAGGATGCGGTCAGCCTGCTGAACACCGTGCTGCACAACAATGGCTACGCCGCCATCCGCCAGGGGCGGATCCTTAAGATCGTGGAGTCAGCCCGGGCCCGCAAACTGAACATCCCGGTTCGCCGCGGGGCCGATCCGACCGAGGTGGAGGCGACCGACGAACTGATCACGCAGGTGATTCCGCTGCGTCACGCCGACGCGACGCAGCTTCGTGAGGATCTTCAGCCGCTGATCAGCCCCGAGGCCGACTTCACCTCCAACGCCTCCAGCAACGTGCTGGTGATGACCGACACGTCGGCCAATGTGAAGCGGATCGCCGAGATCGTGGCGGCGCTGGATACGACTCTCGCCGATTCAGTCGATGTACGCGTCTTCCAGCTTGACTACGCGAACGCCAACAACGCCGCACAGCTCATCAACGACGTCTTCGGCAATCTTGAAGTGGGCACGGGAGGCGGCGCCGCGGGCGGTGACCCCCGCGAGGCCTTCATGCGAATGGTCCAGCAGCAGCAGCAGCGCGGTGGGCGCGGAAACAACCAGCAGCAAGGCGCGGCCCGCGGCAGCCGCATAAATGCCGCCGCCGACGATCGCACTAATTCCCTGGTCGTCACGGGCCCTTCGGACACGCTGGAAATTGTCGCCGACGTTATCCGTCAACTGGATGAGAACCCGGTCGCCGACCAGACAGTCTTCGTGTACCGCCTGCGCAATGCCCAGGCAGTCAACGTCGAGGGCGTAGTGAACAACCTCTTCGGCAACACCACCGCCGGCGCCCGCGGCGTAACCAATGTCAACAGTCAGAACCAGCTTCAGAACCTGAGAACCAATCGCGGCGGCGCCGGCCGTACCAGCGGCGGCGGAGCGGCGGGTGGTCAGGCCAACCAGCAGAACCAGCGCATGCAGCAGTTGCTCCAGCAGCAACAGCAGCAACAGCAGCAACAGCAGCGGCAGCAGCAGCAAGGGGGGCGCGGCGGCCAGGGCAACGTCTCCAACGGGGCGCGGCAGGCGGCGGCGGATCTGGCCGGGCAGGTGACCATCATTGCGGATGCGGATACCAACTCGCTGCTTGTCAGGACCAACCCCGCGAACTACGAGCAGGTGCGGGCGATTTTGGAGGAGCTCGACCGCCCGGTTGCCCAGGTCCTGATCAAGGTGCTCATCGCCGAGGTGACGCACGACAACGCCGTGGACTTCGGAACCGAGTTCAGCGTCCTGAACCTGCGAGCTAGCGGTCTCGGGCAGCAGGCCGGCAGCAATTTCAACATTCCCACCAGCGGCTCGGCCGCCACCGGGCTGGTGGTGCAGATCCTCGAAGAGGACTTCACCGCCGCCGTCCGGGCCCTGGAAACGGCGGGCAAGCTGGACGTCTTGTCCCGGCCGTACATCCTGGCTTCAGACAACCAGGTAGCGAGCATCACCGTGGGCCAGGAGATCCCGTTCATCGTGAACTCGCGGATCACGGAGCAGGGGGGGATCATCAACACGACGCAATATGGCGACGTGGGCATCCTGCTGGACGTGATTCCCCACATCAATCCCGATGGCCTGGTCATCCTCGACGTGGCCCCGGAAATCAGCGCCCTGACCGGCCAGAGTGTGCAGCTCAACGAGCTGGTCAGCCAGCCGATCATCGCCAAGCGATCCGCTCTCTCCCGTGTCGGCGTCCGCAGCGGCCAGACGATCGTGATCGGCGGACTGATGGAGGACAGGAAAGTCGAAACGGTGAACCGCATTCCCATCCTCGGGAGCCTTCCGCTGATCGGTCACGCCTTTAAGCGCACGCAGCGGACGACCGTGAAGACGGAGCTGCTGATCTTTTTGACCCCTCATGTCGCCACCGACCCCGATCACCTCGAGGCGATGCGAGAGCAGGAACTGGACGGTACCAAGCTCGTTCCCAACGCCGTGGAACGCGGCGCTTTCCAGGAGCACATGCGCGGACTGCAGCGCGGCGACGTCGGCGGTACCTCGCAGGAGCCCCGCGACGAGATGATCGGTCCGCCAACCACACGCCCCGGCCGGGAGGAGCAGGAGCCGACCA
>JBGTBZ010000499.1:0-13343 GCA_041749155.1 Phycisphaerae bacterium | reverse complement strand
GGCTTCCAGCCCAGCTCATCGCGGGCGGCAAGGGCGCTGGCCCCGGACGAGCTGCTTCTGCCCGCCGCCAGCATTGCCTTAAACCCCTCCCGGATCGCTGGTAGGGCCGCGACGATGCCCATGAGCGCGCCTCCGAGCAGCAGCCCGATGCCCAGCGGGCGGTTGAAGGCCCCAAGCGCGTAATCCGGCGCCTGGTGAGCCGCCACCGTCTCCGGCATCCAGCCCATGTTAAAGGCCAGCGGATTGAGCACGAGATAGGCAAGCAGCCCTCCCGCGAGCACCAGCAGCCCGGGCGCCCCGGTCAGGTAGCCGGCGCCGATGGCAAAGGGGGCGATCGCGAAGACCAGCTGCATCTCATCCGGCAGGCGCATCACCCGCCCGACGTCGATCCGGTCGTTGGTCACTACCAGGTCGGGCGTTCCGTCCTGGTCGCGATCCACGCGCATCGACAGCGGCGTGCCTTGCCCTTCCGTGACCGTCGCCCCCTGCGCCGGCTCTGCTCCCATTCGGATGCCGAGGCTCGAATATCCGGGCGCGCCAAGCAGGGGCAACGCCGTAGGGAGGAAGATCAGCGCGCCAACGATCGTCCCGATCCCCAGCACGATCGACTTGGCCGCCCCCGCCCCCGGCGACTTCAGGATCGCCGCCACCGCCACTGCGCTCGGGAAGCGAAGCCGCTCGATATCCAGCATCTGCTTGCGCAGCGGAACGATGAACACCACGCCCAGTAGCGCCCCCGCCGTGCCCGCCAGCGTGATCCACCAGAAGTCCGGATCGCCGAAGGACAGCGCCTTGCCATTGGCCACCAGCAGCAGCACCGGAACCGTGAAGATGATCCCCGCGTTGGTCGTATTGACCGCTGACGCGATCGTCTGGCCGATGTTGTTCTCCAGGATCGACCCGCGCCGCAGGATCCCCCGCAGCACGCCAAAGCCCAGCACCGCCGCGATCGCGCTGCCGCCGAGCGTGAAGCCGATCTTCAGCCCGGCGTAGGTGATGGCGGCGTTCATAATGCCGCCGAAGATCACGCCGAACAGGATGGCGGCGAGCGTGACCTCGCGGTAACCCCTGCCGCCCCCGCCACTGCCTCCCGGCTGGTCAAACGTGGGCTGGGACATGGCCGGCAGTCTAACGATTTTCCCCGCCGACACCCATTCCGCGGCCTCACGTGACGAGCCAAGGCCGCCCACCCCCGCATGGGGGGTGGGCGGCTTGGGGTGCCTGGTCATCCGACTGCGATCAGTTGCGGGCGGGGGCGTTGCCGGTACGCTTCATTTCGATGACCATCGACTTGAACTCCTTGCCACTCTTGGGGTCCATGCCGTGCATCTCGAGGGTCATCTCCTCGCCGTTGTAGGTCTGCACTTCCCGCATCGACGTCGGCTTGTGGGTTATGGGGCAGGTGTAGGTGTATTCCCACGTGATCGACTTGCCGTCGGCGGATCGCTCGCCCTCGCCGCGACCCATCGTCGTGCCCATGTTGTCCACTATCGCGGCCTCGAACTGCCTGGTGACGTTGTTGTAGCCGTAGAGGCCCAGGCCCTTGTACTGACCCATGCCCGGCATCTCGCCGCTCCACTCCACCTGAACGAATCGCCCGTCCATGATCGGCTTGACCGTCGAGGTTGCCGTCGAGACGATGGGCTCGGCGCCCGGGTACATCCACATCGTCGTCTTGCCTTCCCATGTCCCCTCGCCCGCGGCCAGGAACTCGTGATGCTCGCCGGGCGTGCCCGCCTCCATCATGTTCTGCACGTCCTGCTGCGTCCAGCCGGGAGGAAGCTGCATCTCCTGCTGCGCCGCCCGGTCCTGTGTGGGAACGGCGATCGCGATGGACCCGAGAATCGCAGCGGCGAAGATCGACGCCGCCGTCAGTAACTTTGCGCTCTTCATGGCTCAAACCTCCGAGAGAGGGCCACCCCGCCGCCGCACGTGGGCGGGCGGGAAGGCCAGGTAATCGACCACAATGCTATCGGGGCGCTGGCCCGAAAGCCATCATAAATCTTCGGGAAATGTTAGGGTCCTACGATCGGCCAAAGGAGGAAACATGCCTGTTACGCATACTCTGGCTACGTTCGCCGCCGTTCTGGGCCTTTCCGCGCTCGCCGTCGCCCAGCCACAGCAGCCAGCCCCGACGCCCGAGCCTGTAAAGGTCGAGCCGCGCCCCGAAGCCGGCTTCAACCACGCTTACCTTCTGGTCCTGCCGGAGAAGATTCGCCCGGGCGCCCCAGTCATCGTGGCTACCCCCACGCCCCCGACAACCACCGACGCAGCCGAACTATCGACGGCAGCGGAGCGCATGGCGGTGAATGCCGGGCCGTTTCTCGGACAACTGAGCGCGCCCATCCTTGTGCCGGTGCTGCCGCGTCCGCCGGTTCGGGTGGAGGGCGGCACGATCAACCTGTACATCCCCGCCCTGACGCGCGCTGCCCTGCTCGCGGATGAGCCGGCACTGGCACGCATGGACAAGCAAGTGCTTGCGATGATCGATGATGCCCGGCGGCGAGTCAGGCAGGAGCGCGATATTGAGCTGCACGAGAAGGCGATTTTCGTGGGCTTTTCTGCCGGGGGACACTTCGCCTCGCGCATGGCCGTTCTGCATCCGGATCGTGTGCTGGCGGCATGGTCCGGTGGGACAGGCGGGCACCCGATCCTGCCGCTGGCGGAGCTCGAGGGCCGGCGGCTGACCTATCCCGTCGGCATTGCCGATCTCGAGGAAGTCGCGGGTGAGGCGTTCGACGCCGAGGCCTTTGCGCAGGTGCCGATCTTCTTCGCCCAGGGCGGGGCAGACACGAACGAGTCGATCCGCCGCGAGCCCGGGCCGTCGGACAGCTACGCGGCGGAGCAGTCGCAGCTCATCCTCGAGCTTCTGGGCGATACCGCGATCGAGCGCCTCGAAAAGGTCAAGGCCGCCTACGCCGCCGCGGGGTCCAAGGCCCAGTTCAAGGTCTATCCCGAGGCGGGACACGAACTCACGCCCGAGATCGCGCGGGACCTGGTGCAGTTCATGTCGGAGCAGATCGAGACCCTCCCGCCGCAGTAGCCCTCAGGCCCTGACGGGAGACCGGAGTCAGGTCGTGGAGGCGGGCTGCGCCAAGAAGAGCGCTCTTCTGTTGACTTGGGTGTTTCGCTTCTCCACACTACGCGGTGGCGATGACGAATCGAGTTACCGTACTGTACTAGCTCAGGACCGGAGGCATCATGTACCAACTTGCTGTCGGCGTGCTCACAGCCCTTGGCGTGGTAATAGCTGCGCGAGGCTCTCAATCGGTGCCGGACGAGCGCACCCTGGAAGAGATGAGAGCGGTGTGGGACGAGATGGCGCGCTCGCCGCTGCTCGCTCCAGAATCGACCCGGGTTTGGGAGGCTCGATACGAGAGTGTAAGTGAGTTGAACGTGTCGAGAGATCCTGCCGCGCCGCGCGGGCGCATAGTTAACGTGGTGCCGATCGCCGGTCCACGGCCCAACAGCACGTTTGAAGTTCGCGAAGCCCTGCTCCCGGGACAGCACCACCTCAGGCTAACCCCGGCGCTCATTGCTGAAGCTCACCGGAACTATTCCTTCGGACGCGGTATGGAGTACTGGAGTATTGCCGAGGGCCGGAGTGTCAGCGTCGACCACGATAAGCGCACCGCGCGGATCGGCGGAAACCTGGCGCGGGCAGCTTTGGCTCCAAATGATCTACCCCTGCCTATGCGCCTTACGACGGAAGGATTGGCACGCGACAAAGGACGGTGGGCAGGAGCCTATGTCGATACCAAGCAGACATCGCTTGAGGACTTACGGGAAGAGTCGCGGGAACTGCTGGCGCCTGACGCTGGGAAAGTGCGCCTTCTCGAAACTGTCGTCCACCCCGGTCTTCTACTGAAGAATGAGCCGGTGAAGATATCGCGATTGGTGTGCTACGATCCCCAAACGGCGATGCTGCCGGTCGAAGTCGAGTTTCGCCTCGGCGGTTTGATCGCAGGCAGATGGACGCTCACGTGGAAGCCTTCAGGGCCCGAGCCGGGACCCATCGAAATTCGTGGACACCGGCTGGAATCTTTGCGTGCAGATAAGATCGATCTCGCGAGCAGCAGCGTGCTCGCGACGGTAACGTACGTCCCCAAATCCTCCGGACGACCGCAGCTCGACGAGATGGAACCCATAATTCCGGAGAGTTACAAGGTGTTCGACGTTGATCAGGCTGCCACGGAGCGTGCCGCCCAAGCTGCAGAAACTGAAGCCGCCAGGCGCGCCAAAGAATCGAGTGATCTTCGGACTTGCCAGTTCGGCGCTTGCGGCAACTTCCATTGTCGGACTGTCCCTACTCATCAGCCGGCGCCGACGTCGGGAGAGGATTTGATAGTCTTTGAGGTACATTGCTCTCGAAGCGGCGAGGTTGCTGGTTGCGTGGGTGCTGGCCTTCGCAGGATGTGCCAGGCTCGCGCGGCCCGAGGCGTTGCATTGGGTGGAATTGATGTTTCCGGGGTTACCCTTTGATTCCAAAACGCTTTCGTATGTCTTTGGAATGGCCGAACTGCTGATTGCGACAGCAATCGTTTACCCGGCAACCCGCTTCGCTGCATCGGTGCTGTCGCTGGTGATGCTCGCTACTGGGGCTCTGTTCTTCGGCGTCCTGTGGCTACGCGGCGACTCGCATTCCTGCGGTTGCTTTGGCGCCCTTTCATCATTGACGTGGCTCGAACGCCCGGGTCCCGCAGTTATCCGTAACATCGTCCTCCTCATCGCTCTGGCTGTCGTTACCTTCGCTCCGTCGGCTCCGGGGGGCAGGAGCTCGGCCTTCTTCGGCGCCGGAAGTCGCGACGCTCGGCCTTCAGGATTCACCTTGGTCGAGCTACTGGTCGTGATAGCCGTCATCGGGCTGCTGCTTGCCCTGCTCCTGCCGGGACTTGCCCGCGCACGCGCGTCAGCCCGCCAGCTTGCATGTGCATCCAATCTTCGCCAGATCGGGCTGGCCGCGATCTATTACTCGGCCGACAACAGCGGATTCGTGCCGCGCGATCACACACCGCGCCGCGCTGATCGGCGTCCCCCCTGGATGGCGCTGCTTGGGCCTTATGTCGAATCGCAGGGGGACTGGAGAGACCCGGCAAGCGTTGCACAGCTCCTGCGCGAGTCCCCGGTGCTGCAATGCCCGACGCACCCGCTGCTGGGCGAGATCCCCGGCGGCTTCGTGGTAAACGCCTTCAAGTTCGAGAGCGAGCCGCAATGGGACCCCGATGGGCCCCTGCGGCTGGTAAAGGTCCGCGACGCCCCCAACGTCGTGTGGCTCGCCGAAGCGGCTGACCTGTTTGCGCTGGAGAGGCAGGGCGTCAATTACATTTTCTTCCCCGAATATCGCGACGCCTACAAGCCGGAGCACCTGCCACGCCGGCGCATTGAGCGCATCAGCGACGACCGCCACGACGGAAGGGCGAACCTGCTGTTCTTCGACTCCTCGGTTCGACCGGTCATTCGGGGCGGGCTCGAGCTCTCGATGTTTGATGACGGCGTGACGAGCCGGGCGACAGAAGACGTCCTTTACTGATGCCCCGACTGTGGACCTGCATACCACTGAACCGGCGCAGCTTAGGCTCTGGCAGTTTCCGATCGTCGGGCTCGCCCTCGGCTTGGCGTTCGGCGCTACACAGGTTCTCACGGCGAGCGACTTTGACCCCGAGCGCCGGTCCTTTCGCGAACCCGAGCGGGTGCTTCAACTCCTCGACAGCCGTCATCATCCGGATGATCCGCCCGCCCTGCGGAACATCATAATCTATCCGCTGACCGATGATCGGCAGCGTGCCCAACTCATCAGCTTCGAAGCGCGGGGTGGCCCATTCGATGTACGTGACGAGTGGGTGCGTTGCAAGGCCTGGATTACGATCCCGATTGAACATGAGGCCACCATCGATGCCTATGTGAAACGGCTCAGGAAGCAGGGCCGTCTCAGCATGCCCGTGCGATTCGCCTGGTGGCGCACGCCGAGCGCCATCGTCCTTCTGTCGTCAGGCGCCGGTGTGGTCTTCGTCGGTGTTGTCTTGCCTGTGCTCTTGACGCTGGTTGCACCTGCGCGATACCGCGAACTTTGGCGCGGCCAGTCTTATCCAAACATCGCACCGCCAACACCGCCGATCACTGACGACGATCCCGACAACCACGGTCCGGATGCACAGGTCAAAGCAGAGCCTCGGCAAGCCCGGAGCCCCAAGGGGTACTCCGGCGAGTATTATCCTGTCGCGCGCGATCCGCCGCACGATTCTGCCTGAAGATCACGCCCGCGCGCTAGTCCGCACCTCCGACTCCACGACCGGCCGGCCCATCGGGTAGTAGCGGAAGCCGTGCTTCTTCATGTCCTCGCGGTGCAGGCAATTGCGCCCGTCGAAGATCACCGGCTGGTTCATGACCGCCTTGAGCTTGCCAAAGTCGATTGTCTCGAACAGCAGCCAGTCAGTGACGATGGCGACGGCGTCCGCCCCGGCGGCGCAGCGGACGGGGTCGATGCACCATTCCACTCGCTCGCCGAAGACCTTGCGCATGTGGTCCATGCCCTTGGGATCGGTCGCCTTGACCCGGGCCCCGGCATCCAGCAGGTGCTGGATCACGTCGATGGCGGCGGATTCGCGGATGTCGTCGGTGTCGGCCTTGAAGGCCAGGCCCCAGACGGCGACTGTCGAGCCCGCGACGTCCTTGCCAAGCTTGTTGATGATCTTCTGGGCGAAGCGCTTCTTCTGGTTCTTGTTGGTGGCCAGGATCGCCTTCACGAACAGGTTGTCATGGCCGGCAGCCTTGGAAATGTGCTCCATGGCGGCCACATCCTTGGGGAAGCAGCTTCCGCCGTATCCGCAACCGGCACGCAGGAACGCCGGCCCGATGCGCCGGTCGCTGCCCATGCCGCGGCGGATGCTCTCGATGTCCGCCCCGTAGTGCTCGCAGAGGATCGTCAACTCGTTCATGAAGCTGATGCGGGCGGCGAGCATCGTGTTGGAGGCGTACTTGGTCAGCTCCGCCGACTCCCAGTTCATCACGAACCAGCAGTCGCTGTTGCCGGCCTTGATCTGCTCGCGGAGGATCGGGCCGTAGACATCGTGCATCGCCTCCACCTCTGGCGAGCCTTCCTCCTCGCCGCGCTCGCAGCCTATGACCACGCGGTCCGGCCGCAGGAAGTCGTTGACCGCCGTCCCTTCCTTCAGGAATTCAGGGTTGGAGACCACTCGGACGTTGGCGCTGGTGTGCTCGCCGAGGAACCGCTGAAGGTTGCGGTTGGTGCCTGCCGGGACGGTGCTCTTGACAACGATGGTCAGCGGCTCGGTGCGGCTCTTGGGGAGGGCGTCGCAGACCTCCTTGCCCGCCCCTTCCAGGAAGCTCATGTCGACGGTGCCATCCGGCTTGGGGGGCGTGCCGACCGCAAGGAACACCACGTCGGCCTCCGCGACGGCCTCCCTCACGTCGCCTGTGAAGCGCAGGCGGCCCGCCTCCATATTGGCGGTTTGAAGTTCGGCCAGGCCCGGCTCGAAGATGGGGCAGTCGCCGCGCTTGAGGGCCGCCAGCTTGTCAGGGAGCTTCTCGACGCCAATGACGTTGTGGCCGATGGACGCGAGGCATGTGCCCGTGACAAGGCCGACATAACCACAGCCGATGACGGTGACTTCCATTGGATTGATCCTCAGCCAGGTCTGGACAGGCGATTCCGACGCCGGTTGGCCAGACTTTGTGAAATTTGGAACGGTCTCCTCGCCGGTTCACTTATCCCAAGGCTCTCTGCCTGCCCGGACGCCCTCCGCAGAGCCTCCAGCGGCTCCGCGATTGATGTTTCATCGAATATCCGGCCGGGGGTAGTTACTTACCGCCCGTTATCGGATCCGCCCAGCCCGTACAGACGATAGCCCGGCACCCTGTCCAGCGGCTACTGGTCAATCAGCACCGCCTGACGCTCCCCCCGCGGGCCCGACGGGTCCTGCCTTTCTTCGCCCATCGCGGGGTCCAGGGCGCCTGGGGCCTGCGGGATGGCGCCCGCCCCCGATTCCGGCTCGCTCCGCCGCCTATGGGGACGCTCGTGAACCATCCCCATCTTGAAGGCCGCCACCACGATGCAGCCGAACAGCACCAGATAGAACGCAACGGCATACCTCGTCCGCAGGAATACCAGCAGCGCCCCGCTGGCCACGAAGAACACAGTCAGCCCGTAGCTAAGCACCACCACCCGCCGCACGCTCATGCCCCGGCTGACGAGCTGGTGATGGAAGTGGTGCTTATCCGCGGAAAAGAAGGGCCGCCGCTTCACCCAACGGCGGGCAACAGCCAGTGCCGTGTCCAGCACCGGCAGCGAGAACATCACCAGGGCCCCCATCATCCACTTTGAGCCCGCCTCGCCCAGCAGGATGATCATCGTTGCCACGACAAAGCCCATCAGCAGGCTCCCGGTGTCCCCCATGAAGATGCTGGCCGGGTTGAAATTGAACGGCAGGAAGCCAAGCACCGCACCCAGGAGGGCGATTACCAGCACCAGCCGCACCGCATCCCATTCCGCGCGCTCCACCGGACCCGTCATTGCCAGGTGCGCCGCCAGGGCGATCAGGCCCAGGGCGATGATGGCGGTGATTCCGCCGCAGAGGCCGTCTAGGCCGTCCATCAGGTTGCTGGCATTGCAGCAGAAAACCACAATTCCCACGACCATCGCCCCTGAGAGCACCATGCCAACGCCCTCGCGCAGGGCCAGGGAGAACTCGATGAAAAGGTGCTGGTCAATCCAGTCAAATGCGTAGAAGACCATCTGGTCCGCCAGATGATTGCCGATCCCGAACCAGAGCAGCATCCCCGCGGCGGCGATCTGGCCGAGGATCTTGAACCTGGGCTTGATGTGCAGCAGGTCATCCAGCAGACCCAGGGCCGCGATCAGGCAGCATGCCGCGATGATCGACAGGGGGATCTTGACCAGCGAGTTGATGCCCGGGTAGTGGTTCTCGCTGAATCGCTGGCAGACCGCGAGCCCCGCGATGAACCCCAGGAAGACCGCCACGCCACCCAGGTAGGCCACGGGCTTGCTGTGGATCTTGCGGTCAGGATCGGGCAAGTCGACGATCCCGTAGGCCACGGCGATCGTCCGCATGATCGGCGTGAAAAAGTACGCCACGATGAACGCCGTGCAGAACACGATCACGTACGGGCTCAGCACCGTGTCCAGCGACAGGAAGCCCGTCGCATCCGCCGCCGGCTGGGAGCCAAGGCTCTCGAACGTCCCTTGCCCCCCTGTGGGCGTCAGCAGCGCACCCACCTCGTCGCCGGGCAGCGGCCCGGGAGGACTCGACAGATCGTTGCCCGTCACGGAGCCCGATTGAGTCATCGCCTGTAGAGTGGGTGAAAGGGCGCCCGGCCCCCCGGTCAGGACCCCCAAAGGACCACTATAGCGCGCCGCGGCCGCTGGTGCAGGTATCGGCGGGCTTACCGGACCGCCCGGGCATCTCCTTTCATCCGTAGCGTCAATCGACCCCCCGCGGCAAAGATGTCCGGGAATCAGCAGGCCCGGGATCGGTCGCTTTACAGCCGCCCTGCTATCGCTAACTTCTTGGCAGAAACCCGACCAGCGGCTCTCGGACCGCGGGCGGGATGATGTCCCAACACGCTTATCCAGGTAAAGGAGCTCGTTTCAATGACTCGACGCATCACCCGCCGCGTAGCCCACTCGGCCCGCAAGCTGGCTTCGGCCACCCGGCCCGTGGTCCCGTTCGAGTCCCTGGAGGCCCGCCGGCTCCTGGCCGCCCCGCAGATACTGACCATCCCCTTTACGGGCCCCGCCACGACCGGCAACAGCATCTTCGTTCCCATCGCCTCCAATGACGCCGATGGCGACGCCGTCTCCTACAGCGTCTCGATCATCAACAGCCCCTCGGGCGCCAGTGCCGCCGCCGAGTTCATGCCCCAGGGCAACACGTTCATGCGGATGGACGTCCAGGGCTTTGGGACGATGACTTACCAGCTCTTCGACAACATCGCCCCTGAAACCGTCCGCCGGATCGCGGGCCTATCCGACAGCGGCTTCTACGACGGCTTGCGTATCTTCCGCGTCGTCAACGACTTCGTCTTCCAGTTCGGCAGCCCGACGAACAACGGCCTCTCCGGCCCGGCCGCCGGCCTGAAGCCCGATTTCACCTTCGACGACGAGTTCGACCCCGATGGCCTCTTCACCGGTGACGGCCAGCTGGCCATGGCCAACAGCGGCAAGGACACCAACAGCTCCCAGTTCTTCGTCACCGAGGGCCCACAGCGATTCCTCGACCTCAATCACACGATCTTCGGGCAGCTTGTCCGCGGCTTTAACGTCCGCAACGCCATCAGTGATGTGGACGTCAACGGCCAGACCCCCGTGCAGGACATCGTCGTCAACAGCGTCCGAACCGTCGACGTCGACACCGACGGGGTGCTGCGGTTCATCGCCGACACCGCCGGCGCCTACACCATCCGCGTCACCGCCACCGACAACAGCGCCGCCCAGGAGGTCGCTACACGCGACTTCACGGTGAACGTCGACGCCGATTCGATCGACGATCCCGCCGTACTCCTGCCCTTCGACACCAGCTATATCGTCGATTCAGGGCAGGCGATCAACTTCGACGTGCCCGCTGCCGATCCCGAGGGGGATCCGCTGGAGTATCGCGTCACCCTCACCGGCGACACCACCGGCACCGCGGTCGTGAACCAGGGGGATCAGACGGTTACCTACACGCCCGGCTCGGGCTTCACCGGCCTGGCCACGATCCTGGTGGAGGTGCGGCAGGAGGGCGCTACCTCGCGCGGCAGCACCAACGACCCGTGGGACAAGCAGATCGTGACCATCGGCGTCGGCGACGAGTCGGCCTCCGGCAGCGCTAGCAACATCCAGGCACTGCAGAATGTTGCCTTCAGCAACGTCCCGGTGGCCACCTTCTCCGACCTGGATCCGGCAGGCGAAGCTGACGACTGGACTGCCCTCATCGACTGGGGCGACGGCGACGTCACCTCCGGCACGATCGTCGACGGCCCCAACGGGTCGTTCATCGTGCTCGGTTCGCACGAGTACGACCTCGTCTCAAGCCTGCCCCTGCTGGTCACGCTCACGGGCGACAACGGCGCCAAGGCCGAGTTCCTCGCCCAGGCCAACGTGGTACCCATTGCCACCCTCATCAACGGAACCCTTCAGATCAACGGCAGCAGCGACGACGACACCATCACCCTCGGCGACGACGGTGGCGTGCTCCAGGTCGTCGTGAACTCCAGGCTGCTGCAGTTCCCCCGCGCCGACGTCGGTATCGTGGAGATCTTCGGCGCCGAGGGCAACGACAGCATCATCCTCGACGACAACGCTCCCGCCAGCAGGGTCTTCGCCGGACCGGGCAACGACACCGTCCGCGGCAGCATGGGCAACGACGAGATTTTCGGCCAGGATGGCGACGACTTCCTCGACGGCAGCGGCGGAAACGACCTCATCGACGGCGGAGCCGGCAATGACTACCTGATGGGCGGCACCGACATCGACTACGACCAGGCCACCCAGGATGCCGGCCGCTTCGACGCCGCCACCCTGCTCGGCGGCGAAGGCAACGACACCCTCTCCGGTGGTCTCGACGCCAACTTCCTCGACGGCGGGCCCGGCGACGACCTGCTCAATGGCTCCGGCTCCCGCGACACCCTCATCGGCGGCGCGGGCAACGACACGCTCCGCGGCTGGGGCAACGCCGACCTGCTCCAGGGCGGCGATGATGACGACCTGCTGGAAGGCGACAGCCTCGACCATCCGACCCGCGGTGGCCAGGCCAACGGCGGCAACGATACCCTCGAGGGCGGACCCGGAAACGACGCGATGTTCGGCTTCTGGGGCAACGACCTGTTCCGCGGCGGCCCGGGCGCCGACAGCATGTTCGGCGGCGATGGCGAGGACACCGTGGACGATTTCATCGAGGACGAGGGTGACGTGCTCGATTCGATCGAGAACGTGCTGTAGACCCGGCGCGTAGAGTGTGTGCCTTGTCGCTACGCAGACATTCGGATCCGCCGACGGCTGGGGGACCTGCCCCCGGCCGGGGTGTCTCCGTGCGCCCCTCAACCACGCGAGGATTTCTCAAGGACATTGCCCTTGGCCCATGGCGCGGCCAGTTCATGTGCGCTCTCCCGGCGCCCCGCCCCTGGTCGACGCTGAATGCGGCTAACGTCTCGCAGCAGGATTGGGATGGGGCCTGGCCGCAGCTCGAGGCAGGGCTCGCCGGCGGCTGGAACCGCATAAAGGCAGACCGCAGCGGCGACATCTATACCGGCACCCTCCGGCTGGCCGGGCAGGATGTGCAGGTCTTTGCCAAGCGACCGCGCCGCACCCGGACCGTGCAGTGGCTGGTGGACCTTTTCCGCCCCGCAAGGGCCCGCAGGGCCTGGAAAAAGACCTGGATGCTCTTCTCGCGCGGATTGCCAACTGAGATTCCGCTGCTGGTCCTCGAAAGGCGCCGCGGGCCCGCGGTCACCGACAATCTGGTCGTCTTCGAGGCCGTACCCGGCAGCACCCTCTTCCATGTCGATCTCGACGGCCTGGATGAAGCGGTTCGCCGTGACCTGCTCGGCGGCGTTGGCGAGGTCATACGTGCCATCGAGCGAAGCGGCTTCACCCATATCGACGCCAAGACCACCAATTGGATCGCCTTCCCAGATGCCGGCGGGCTCCGGCCCGTCATGCTCGACTGCGACGGCGTCCGCCTTTACCCCTGGCCCGGCGCCGGCCTCCGCCGCTTTCTCCGGGCTTTGGTCCGTCACCCGCACTTCCGCCCCGGCGACATCCACGCCGTTTGCGATGGCTACGCCCCAGAGGGTTGGTCGCGACGCGTCCGCAGGATCAGCCGCCAACACGAGACACCTTCCCCGCGCCCGCCCGCCGTCGCTGCCGCGCAGCCAGCGAGGCACGCCTCGTGAGACGCCGTACACTCCGGCACATGCTGCCGCTGTCGCTGGAAAGCCCGCCGCAGCGCGTGCTCATCGTCAAGCCAAGCGCCCTGGGCGATGTGGTGCACGCGATGCCAGTCGCCGCCCTCCTAAAGCGGCGATGGCACGCCTCTCACCTGGCCTGGCTCATCAGTCGCCCTTTCGCCCCGCTGCTGGAGACCAACCCGCACGTCGATGAGCTGCTCCTCTTCGACCGGGAGCGTGGCGGGGGGCTGCTGCGGCATTCGGGCAACGCCAAGCGGCTGGGCCGGCAACTTCGAGACGGCCGATTCGACCTCGTTCTCGACCTTCAGGGGCTCTTTCGCAGTGCCTGGCTGAGCTGGAAGACCCGCGCCCCCGTCCGCATCGGCTTCGCCTACGCCCGCGAGTGGGCGCCGCTCTTCTACACCCACCGCGTGCCCGAC
>JBGTBZ010000498.1:0-8307 GCA_041749155.1 Phycisphaerae bacterium | reverse complement strand
GCGGACGCGGATCGTGGGTCTTGCGCCCGGACGGCCCGAGTCGTCACCAGCGAGGAGCTGAAAGACAGTGCCCCCAGCTCGACCTGGCCCTCGTGATCGCGTCGGGTATCGGATGTGCCGCCGCCAACCGTGCTCTGCACGAAGTCCGCCAGGGATCGGGGGAGGTGCTTGTCGACCAGTTGCTGGACGCTGCGGCCGGCGAGGGATGGCCCGCCGCCGGCGACGAGGCGGCCCTCGGAGTCAAACAGCAGCATCCCGTTTCGACCGGGCTGCGAGGCCGGCACGAGGAACTCCTCCTCCAGGTAGGCCACGGCGATCACGCCCACAAGCAGCGATCGGGTTTGCACAGGACGTGTGTGAGCATCGCCCGCCCCATTTGCGCCGGGCAGGGGCAGGGCCGCCAGTACCACGGGCGTGTTCTGGGGCTGTCCACCGCCGCCCGCGTCGCGCACCCACACGACGCTGGAGACGGAGGGTCGTCCCGCCTGCGCGGTCAAGCGGAGCCACTCCTGCGCTTCGGTCACCAGGCGGTGGGCGTGGGCCTGGGTGCGTATCTGGGAGTGCAGCGTTTGCGGCACCAGCAGGAAAACGGGATCCTCCGGCGTCGTCAAATGCCCCTGCCGCTCCGGGGTGGCCGGCGGCGTGTTCGAGCGGAAGGCAACGGGCGAGAAGTCGGAGGCATTCACCTCGACGATGGCATTAAGCCGCCCGCGAAGCTGGGACCAAAGTGCATCGCCGGCGGACCCGGCCAGGAGGCTGTCCGGCGGCTGGCCTTCCACGACGCGGTCAGCAAGACGCAGCGTGTCGAAGATGCCCTGGAAATGGCGTTCGAGGAGGTCCTTGGCCTGGTTGACGGGGATGCTGGCCCGCTCCAGGGCATCGGATTCGGCATCGGCCCGAGCGCTCGAATAGAGCGCCAGCCCAGCCGCCGCGATGACCGCTGCGACGGCGACCAGGAAGGCGACGTGCAGCAGCAGGATACGGACGATATAGCGGCGGACGGTGGGTTCCATGCACTGCTGGGCGGACGGCCAGCGTGCAATATAGGGGCTTGGTCCTCAATGCAGAAGACAGAACCTATGCCGCTTCCCGGGCGCTGGCGGTATCCCCCAGGATCTCGACGCCGCAGGTGGCCAGCCCGGTGCGGGCGTCGCGGCGGACCCAGACGTAGCGGACCGGCAGCATCTGGGTGTGTTGGATAAACCCGCGGCCAACGTTATCGGAGACGTAGACGCAGGCGGACTGCCCCGCAATTGCCGGTAGCTTGGCGGGCAACTCCAGGCGCAGGCCGCTCTCCGAGACGTCGCAGGTGTGCCCGGAGAAGTAACGCCCCGACAAAGGGTCGTAGAGCTTGACGCTCTTACTAACCCGCAGCCGCGGACGGCGGCGGCGCTCGTGGTGCTCGACGGCCTCGACCCCGAACTCAAGCTGGCCGGCGATGTGCAGGTGCTCCATGTCCCTGATGCGGTTGAACGTTCCGGTGGTGCTCTGGCCCATTATCGGTCTATATCGGCCAACGGTCGGCCGGAAGTGCAGTCGGGCTTTAGCCGCCACCGAATCGGACGTGCGCCACCAGCCCAAGCCGGGTCGCCACGCCCCCCTGGTCCGGGCCGGAACCGGGGCGGTGTTGCTGCCCGGCCTTGGAGCGGGCGTTAAGTCCTAGAGTTGGCCCTTATGGCCTATCCGTTTTCCGAGATCGAACCCCGGGTGCAGCACGCGTGGCAGGACCAGCAGGTCTACCGCGCGCTTGACCCGGGCGAGACGGAGAAGCCGGCCTGCTTCATCCTGGACATGTTCCCCTACCCGTCCGGGGCGGGGCTGCACGTGGGCCACCCCGAGGGGTACACCGCGACCGATATCTTCAGCCGCTACAAGCGGATGCGCGGATTCAACGTTCTGCACCCCATGGGCTGGGACGCCTTCGGCCTGCCGGCGGAGCAGTACGCGATCAAAAACAACGTGCATCCGGCGGTCACGACGGACCAGAACATCGCGACGTTCCGGCGGCAGATCCAGATGCTGGGGCTGGGGTACGACTGGTCGCGTGAGATCGCGACAACCGACCCCAAGTACTACCGCTGGACGCAGTGGATCTTCCTGCAGCTCTACAACAGCTATTTTGACCCGATCGACCGCAAGGCCCAGCCGATCGAGCACTTGCGCAACGAGCTGTTCAACGGCAACCTGATGGTCGCGCCGGACGACAGCATCGTCGAGAATCCGACCCAGGAAGGCTTCGAGGCCATCGGCGGCGAGGTCGTCAGCGTCCTGCGCGCCTGGAAGGACCTGACCCCCGAGGAGCAGCGGCGGGTCATCGACAACCAGCGCCTGGCCTACGTGGCGGAGGTGCCCGTGAACTGGTGCCCGGAACTGGGCACGACGCTGGCGAACGAGGAGGTGATCGACGGCCGCAGCGAGGTCGGCGGATTTCCCGTGGAGCGGCGCCCGCTGCGACAATGGATGCTGCGGATCACCGCGTACGCGGACCGGCTGCTGGAGGACCTGGAGGGGCTGAAATGGCCCGAATCGCTGAAGGAGATGCAGAGGAACTGGATCGGCCGCAGCACCGGGGCCAGCATCGATTTCCCCGTCCAGGGCCGGGATGACCTGGAGATCGAGGTCTACACGACCCGGCCGGACACGCTCTTCGGGGCGACGTACATGGTTCTGGCACCCGAGCACCCCCTGGTCGCCCAGACTACGACGGATGAGCACCGCCAGGCGGTCGAGGCATACCGGGAGGAGGCCCGCAACCGCTCCGAGCGCGACCGGATGGCGGAGGGGAAGCAGAAGACCGGCGTGTTCACCGGCGCGTACGCCATCAACCCCGTCACGGAGAAGCCCATTCCGGTTTGGGTGGCGGATTACGTGCTGATGGGCTACGGGACCGGGGCGATCATGGCGGTGCCCGGGCAGGACCAGCGCGACTGGGACTTCGCCAAGGCCTTTGACCTGCCGATCATCCGGACGGTCCAGCCGCCGGAGGGGTGGGACGGCGAGGCCTACACCGGCGAGGGACCCGCCACCAACAGCGAGTTTTTGGACGGCATGGGGGTGGAGGAGGCCCGGGAAAGGATGATCCACTACCTGGCGGCGGAGGGGCTGGGGCGGGCGAAGACCAACTACAAGCTGCGCGACTGGCTGTTTTCGCGGCAGCGGTACTGGGGCGAGCCGTTCCCGATCCTGTGGGACGAGGACGGCAACCATTTCGCGGTGGACGAGGCGGATCTGCCCGTCGAGCTGCCGCCGATGGAGGATTTTCGCCCCACTGGCAGCCCAGAGGGGCCTCTGGCCAAGGCAAAGGACTGGCTGAGCGTGCAGGTCGGCGACAAGAGGTTCCGCCGCGAGACGAACACGATGCCGCAGTGGGCGGGGTCGTGCTGGTACTACCTGCGCTACATCGACCCGCACAACGACGAGCGTTTCGTGGATCCGGAGAAGGAGCGGTACTGGATGCCGGTTGAGCTGTACGTCGGCGGGGTGGAGCACGCGGTGCTGCACCTGCTGTACGCGCGGTTCTGGCACAAGGTGCTGTTCGACCTGGGGCATGTGAGCACGGCGGAGCCGTTCATGAAGCTGGTGAACCAGGGGATGATCCTGGGGGAGATGGAGTTCAGCTTCTTCGAGAAGAAGACGCCGTCCGGCCCCGTGGCGGTGAGCCTGGATGAGCTGCGCGACATCGGCGAGGAGGCAACGGGCGAAGGCGCAAAGCTGGTGGCCTTCGAGAAAGCAACGGGCGAGAAGCTCTATGGCACGCCGGTGATCGAGCCGCTGGTGGAGCGCCGCGGGCAGGCGTGGGTGCTGAAGGCGGACCCGAAGATCCGCGTGGATGCGCGGGCCTTCAAGATGAGCAAGGCCCGCGGCAACGTGGTCAACCCGGACCGGATCGTGGAGGAGTACGGGGCGGATGTCTTCCGGCTGTACGAGATGTACATGGGCCCACTGGAGGCGCAGAAGCCCTGGAACACGCGCGACATCGTCGGCATGCAGCGCTTCCTGAACCGCGTCTGGCGCCTTTTCGTCGGCGACGAGGAAGCCGGAACCACTGCCATCCTCAACGAGGCGCCGATTCCAGAGGCCCTGGACCGCCGCATGCACAAGGCCATCCGCAAGGTCGGCGAGGACATCGAGGCCCTGCGGTTCAACACCGCCATCGCGGAGCTGATCGAGCTGCTCAACGAGGCGGCCCGCCTGCCGGCGATGCCGCGGAGCTTCGCGCGGACCTATACCCTGCTGCTGGCGCCCTTCGCGCCGCACATCGCCGAGGAGATCTGGCATCGCGTGCTGGGCGAGCAAGAGAGCGTGGTGCTGGCCGAGTGGCCCGATTTTGACCCTCAAAAGCTGGTCGAAAGCTCGATCGAGGTGCCCGTGCAGGTCAACGGCAAGCTCCGCGGGAAAGTCGTCGTGCCCGCGGATGCCGACGAGGCCACCGTCCTGTCGGCGGCGGAGGCGGAGGTGGCAAAGCACCTGGAGGGCGCTGCGATTCGCAAGCGGGTGTACGTTCCCGGGAAAATGGTGAACCTGGTGGCGGGGTGAGCGGCGTGGCAAGCGTGAGCCGTGGGTGTTTTGCACTTTACAATCTGCATTCCCTACACTCGCCTCCCATGCCGCTTGAACGCGAAGCCAAGATGCAGGTGGCGGATCACGAGCCGGTTCGGGCGCGCCTGCTCGAGCTGGGCGCGCAGCGGCAGAGCCATGTCCTGGAGGTCAACAGCTTCTTCGACACCGAGGATCGCCGGCTTCTGGCTGCCGGCGAGGGGCTGCGCATCCGCCGCCAGGCCAGCCTCGACAACGGCGATGGCAAGGCCGACCGCGTCACCTTCAAGGGTCCGCGGCAGCCTGGGGTGCTCAAGACGCGCGAGGGGCTGGAGATCGGCGTTTCCGACGCCACCGCCATGGAGAAAGTCTTCGGCCGCATCGGCTTTGCCCGAGTCCTGCGCTTCGAGAAGCGGCGGGAAACGTTCATGCTCGACGGTTGTGAGGTGGCCCTGGACGAGTTGCCGCGCCTTGGGCGGTTCGTGGAGATCGAAGGCCCCAGCGAGGACGCGGTGATGGCGGTCCGCGAGAAGCTGGGGCTGTCGCAGGCGCCGCTGCTGACCTCCAGCTACGTGGGAATGCTTTCGCACCGCCTTGACGACCGCGATCCCCGCCCGCGGGATGTCAGGTTTGAGTAGCTTTGGAAGGGCCCGCGTGCTCGCGGGCCCTCTCTGGCGCGCCCTCTACGCCAGCACCCCCAGCACGACGTCCCGATACTCCTCCGCCACGTGCAGGCGGTGGAAGCTGAGGCTCGGCTGGAGGCCGTTGACGAAGGGTGAAGCCTGGGCGAAGTCCAGGGCCTCGCCGCCGGGGCCGATGACGAGGATCCCCTGCTCGCCCGGCGTGTAGGGCTCGTTGACCGGCTCATCCTCGAACAGCGAGTAGTCCGGGTCGCCCCCCGCGGCGGAGACCGCTTCGCGGGCCTGTTCCACCGCTCGGGCGGGATCGGCGGAACCGGTCAAATCGATCGTCTTGTACAGCCGGCGATCCAGCAGCCCGCGGCACAGGCGGGCGAGCTGCGCGTCGGCGGAGTGGCTCCAGGCCTTGAAGCACCCCAGGACGCTGACGTCATCCAGGTCGCGGAACTCCGCCGTCGTCAGGCGATCGCCGGTGAGCACCTTGGCGACGGTCCCGCTGCCCGGGGGGACCGCCAGTGCCGGGCCGGCCACATCCCCGCTGTGGCCGGCGAAAAGCAGCTCGCGCGCCCTCTGGAGGGCCAGTTTCACCATCCCCTCCGCCGAGCGCACCACCTTGTGGAAATAGACGTGCCGGTACATGTGGTAGCGGGCCTGAAGATACGCCTCGACGGCGCTGGTGCCCTTCCAGGTCACCGCCAGCCGCTTTCCGGCGCTGTCCAGCGTCATGGCGGCCAGCAGCCAGTTCAGGTCGTATCCGCCGTAGCGGGCGCCGGTCATCAGGTTGTCGCGCAGGAGGTAATCGAGCCGGTCGGCGTCCAGCTGGCTGGAGAGGACATCGCAGATGAAGTTGCGTTCGTCCGGGCAGCTCAACAGGTGCTCCACGCGCTCCGGGAGCGTCATGTCAAATGAGATCAGTGTCTGGTGAATTTCGGTTTCCGGGTCCAGGATCATCCGGCGCGTGAACCCCTCGTGGTGAACGCCGCTGACCCGCTCGAAGACGTGTGAGAACGGGCCATGCCCAAGGTCATGCAGCAGGGCCGCCACGAGGCACTCGGCCCGCCGGCCTGGATCGATCGGTGCGAGGCGTTCCAGGCGGGCCAGGATGCGGCGCGCGGTCTCGAAGACGCCAAGGGAGTGGCTGTAGCGGGAGTGATCCGCCCCCGGATAGGCCAGGGAGGCCAGGCCAAGCTGGCGGATCCGGCGGAGGCGCTGGAGCTCCGTGGCGGAGATGAGCCGGAAGACCAGGGCATCGACGGGCTCGCCCAGGTCGAAGGCGATGACGTCGTGTATGGGGTCCCGGATGATCTTTTCAGCCATGTCAATATGTCCGGATCGGTCTGGCAGGTCCGCAGGATTCTGACGAAAATGCCGCGTGGACTCATGCTTTCAGACCCCGATTGCCGCTATACTACCGGACCGTCCCCTCGCCGGCCCAATCGCGGCCGCGGGCTCGTGTGGTGCGATTCCATCCGGGGACGCGTTGCAACCTTGGTCCTGACCCGCCACCGGCCGCGTGCCGGGGCGATGGAAGCTTCTTCCGATGATCCGACTGTTCCTAGCCGCTCTTATGCCCTCGGTGCTGGCCTTCCTGATGCTGCCGGTGCTGGCCTTCAGCTCCGCCGATCGGCCCGCCACGCGCCTCCAGGAGCGCCGCCAGCCGCAGCAGAACGTCCCCACTGTCATTATCAAAGACTCATCCTTCGACCCCGCCGAGCGGACGGCGACGGTCGGGCAGACGGTCGTCTGGAACAACACCAGCGCCCGCGACCACAACATCGTGATCCGGATCGACGAGCGGACGCAGGTGCGCAGCGGCAACATCAAGCGCGACGGGACCTGGAGCTACAAGTTCGAGAAGCCCGGGACCTATTCCTTCCACTGCTCGATCCACCCGCGGGCCAAGGGCGTCGTGAAGGTCACGCCAGCGGAGCGGGGATAGACGGCGGGTATCATGCCTTTGAGCCTCGCGACGGGCAAAGCGTGCCCGGCCGCGGGAAACGTGCGCATGAGTGATTCAACCGCCCTTCCCTGCGCGACATGCGGCTACGACCTGCGGGTCACGCCGCGGGAGGGGATCTGCCCGGAATGCGCGACGCCGGTCGAGAAGGCGATCGAGCTGGCGAAGATCCCGATTCGGCCCGCCTGGCGCGACAGCGACCCCCGCTGGCGCCGGCGGATGGTCGCGGGGGCGTGGGTGATGGTTTTTGTTCCTCTGGTGGAAGTGCTGTTGTGGTCCGACCTTGGGAAGCGCATTCCAGTCGTCAGCTACGACTTCCAGGGATTTTCCGTCGGGTCAATCGACACCAGCTTCTTCGCCTTTATCTTTTTGTACGTGAGTTTCTGCGTCGGAGTGGTGCTCTTCTTCGCAAGAGAACAGTACCGCCGACGCAACCCGCTCGACTGGACACGACGTTGGGGCGTGTTCGTCAGCTACGCGGTGCTGATCGTTGGCGTGCCCTACTTCGCGGTGGTCACCTCCCTCGTCATGGTCGGCATATCGGCGCTCTTCATGAGCCTGCCCTACGAGAACCAGCCGGCGGTCGCTGGCCTCGTGAGGGAGCTTGGCATCGGATACCTCCTGTATGCGCCGCACGGTTCCGACAACCTGCCCCACGGCCTGGCAGTGCTCTCGGCATGTGCGATCCTGCTGGCGTGTGCATCAATGTACCAAGCGCTTCGCTCCACCGGGCCGAGGGCGCTGGCCGCGATCCCGCTCATACCCCTGGCGTTGGCCGCCGTCTGGCAGATCGGGGCGGCCGCTATCGATTGGAACAACCTCTCGCCCCTCTCCCAGCCACCGCCGTTCTTCTTCGCGCCTGGTTACCTGCGGTCAGGGCTGGATGCGAGTACATTCCGAGACATCCCGTCCCTTCAGGGCTTCCTGCACGAAGTCGCCAAGTGGCTTCCCTTTGTCGTCATCGCGCTCTGGCTGAGCATCGCGCAGCTCCACGCATGGCGGAGATCGGCGGAAGGCCGTCAGCCGGCGTAAACTGCCCATCCATGCCGTCCGCCGCGACCGAGCCTGCCAGGTTCCTCACCGACGTCCCGCCGGAGCGGTGGACGGCGCCGGCGGACGTGCTGGCGCGGCCGCGGGAGCGGCTACCGCGGCATGTCGCGATGATCATGGACGGCA
>JBGTBZ010000497.1:0-3919 GCA_041749155.1 Phycisphaerae bacterium | reverse complement strand
CAGGTGACGCACGTGACGGCGGACCGTATCGCCAGCGTGGAGCTGCATGGGGAGGATGCCCCGCAGGGCAAGCTGGATGTGCGCCTGGCGAGCCTGCGGCGAAGCGTGGCGAACCTGGGGGACCTGTCGATCATCATCGGCAAGTACGAGGCGTTCATGAAGCAGCACGAGGGCGCCGACGTTCTGAAGGACGCCCAGGAAGATCTGGATCAGTGGCGTGATTTCCAGGCGCGGGGCATGGTCAGGTATGGCCGGGAATGGATGACGCCGGCGCAGCGAGAGGTGCGCGTGCGCGATGACTTTCTGGAGATCAGCGACGCCCGCATGCAGATCAAGCAGGGCGAGATCGAAAAAGCGCAGCGTACGCTGGGCAGGATGCTGCGGGCCAACCCCGACCATGTCGGCGCCGTTTACCTCGCCGGGGTGATCGAGCTCAAGGCCGGGGAGATCGCCAGGGCGCGGACCCTGTTCGAGCGGGTCCGCTCGCAGGAAGCGGCGCATGCGCCGACGCTTCTGAATCTCGGCGCGATCAACATCGAGCAGAACCAGCATCAGCGGGCTCTGACCCTGCTGACCGAGGCCATGAACGCGGCGCCCGGCACCCGCGAGATTCTCGACAACGTGGCGGAGGCCTTCGAACTGCTACCCCCCAAGGCCCGAGAGAGCCGCCAGGCAGCGGATGCACGCCAGGTATTCCTGTCCCAGGACGCCCTGCTGCGCCAGGGCATGGCGGAGCGCGGCCTGTATCGCTGGGGAAGCACCTGGGTGGACCGCGAGCAGCTCGATGAGCTTGAGGCGCTGGAGGCCCAGATCAAGCAGCGCGTCGCTGAACTGTCGCGCGAGCACGCCAGCCTGGCGGACGAAAGCGCCGCCCTCGGCCGGCAGTACGAACGCAACGCCCGGCTCATGGAGAGCATCCAGGCCTCCCGCATCTACCGCGACGAAAGCGGGCGGATCATCCAACTTCCGCTGCCGTCTCAGTATTACGACCTGGCCCGCGACCAGGACCTCATCCGTGCCGACCAGGACGAGATCGCCCGCCAAATGGCCCGCCTGGAGGTTGAAGCCCGCCGCGAGGAGCAGCGGTATCCCACGCCACCGTTCAGGGGTCGCCTTGAGTACATCGGCGAGGATGGCGTGCCCGTCCCTGAGCTTCCCGCGTCGCTCCCCACCACCGCGCCTGCTGCCGGGTAGATGCCGGCGCGCGATCGCTAAGCTACCTAGATGTCACTCACGGTTCGCGCACCGGCCAAGATCAACCTCTATCTGCGCGTCTTCCCGGGGGGCGACGATGGATTTCACCCGCTGCGGTCCTGGTTCCGAACGATCGACCTCCAGGACCAGCTCGAGGTCACGGACGATCACCACCCTCCAACCACCGGCGTCGACGTGAGCCTCACCTCCGACGACCCGGCAGTCCCCACTGGCGCCGACAACCTCGTTTCCCGCGCCTTTCACGCAGCCCTGGGACGCGGACTACATCCTCTGGCGGTGCACCTCCAGAAGCGCATCCCCGCCGGCGCCGGCCTCGGCGGAGGCAGCAGCGACGCCGCCGCGGCGCTGGTGGTGGCGGCGAAACTAAAGTCCGGCGGCATCGCCCGCGACGAAATGTCGCAAATGGCTCTGCAACTGGGTGCTGACGTCCCCTTCTTCCTCCGCCAGCAACTCGACGGGATCACCGACGCCACCTGCACCGGCCGCGGCGAGATCGTCAGGCCATTTAAACCCGCCAGGCGGCACACCGTCCTGCTCATCCTGCCGGAACTGCACCTGTCCACCGCCGCAGTCTACCGACAGTTCGATGAGTTGCCGGCCCCGTGGGAGGACGATGGGCCGGACTTCGCCGCATGGTCAGCGCTGCCTGCCCTGGAACTGCTTCCTTTGCTTCGAAACGACCTGGAGCCGGCCGCGTTCTCGCTGTATCCGGAGCTTGCTCGCCTGCGGCACGAGGCCGAAACGCGGCTGGGCCGGTCTGTACGCATGACGGGCAGCGGCAGCGCCCTCTTTACGCTCTACGACCCGCAAGAGCCCGCGGATCACGCACTGGATCGCCTGGCGCCCGCGAAGCTCAGGCCAGTGCTCGCTTGAATGACCGGGCCACCCGCTGCCGACGCCGGCGGCTGATCCGCCAGGCGCCCCAGGCGATGGTCGTCGCTCCAAGCGCGTAGACGCCCGAAGCGAGGATGAACGCTAATGCGGCGCCGTTCGGGCTCAACGGGTTGAAGACGTGCCCCGGGAGGTGCTGGCGCCCGCCGGCGTCCACCGCCTGGATGCCGGGCCGGTAGTAGCCGCGCAGGCGCCAATATTCGCTCCACGACGGCTGGCCCAGCCGCTGGTGCAGCCATACCAGTTGCGCCGCCCAGAGCAGCATGACCAGCACCACCCAAACCACCCGGTGTCGCCGCCGTCTTCGAACCGGCATGCTCTGGCATCGGCATCGGCCGCCCCGGGCTTGAATCTCGCCCGGGACGCATACCATCGCTCGCTCTCGTGCAGGCTCCCTCCTCCACAGACTCGCTACAGGCTTTTCTTCGCCAGCACGTGCCTCTCGCCCCCGCCATGGGGGTCAACGTCGTCGAAGCCACCGCCGCCAGAGTCTGTCTACGCTTCCCCCTCACGCCCAACCTGAACCACCACGGCACCGCCTTCGGCGGAAGCCTCTCCGCCGCCGGAATTTTATCTGGGTGGGCCATGCTTCAACTGCGCCTCGAAGCTGAGGGGATCACCGCCAGCACCGTCGTCGCCGACAGCCGAACTCGCTACCTCGCACCCATAGACCAGGACTTCGAAGCCGAGGCCATCGCACCGCCGCCGGACCAGTGGGCGGCTTTCCTTGATGCGCTGGAGCGCTGGGGGCGCGCCAGGATTGTGCTCCAGACGCAGATCCGCCCCGCCGGAACCACCGCGGTGCCCGCCGTCATTCATGAAGGGATCTTCGTCGCCATCCGGCCGCAATCCCCCGCTACTTCACAGTGACATCTCCGCTGCCGGTTACCGACCGCGTCACGTTCGCCGGCTTGCCGGCGATCACAATGTCCCCACTGCCGCTGATCTTCGCGTCCGCGGACTGGCGGGCCGTCACGATCACATCACCGCTGCCGGTGACCCGGGCTGTTGCCTTCTGCACGTCCAGGCCTTCGGCAAGGATTTCGCCGCTGCCCATAACGCTCAGGCTGGCGATGTCGGCCGTCCCGGCGAGTTGAATGTCCCCGCTGCCCGTGACCTTGGCGGTGAAGTCCGGGGCCTTGATGCCGGTAACGACCATGTCGCCGGAGCCGGTAACCCGGGCCGAAGCCAGGCTGGGGATCGTGACATCGACGCGGATGCCGCGCGTCGGGGCGAGATTTGATTCCGTGTCGATCACCAGCACGCCGTCCTTGACGACAGTGTTCACGTCGATGAGCAGGTTTTCATCGGTGGTGACGACCACCTTGACCCCGGCCGTCTCGTCAACGGTGACGTTGACGCTATAGCTGCCCACCAGGCTGACGCCTTCGAAAGGCTCCTCGATGACCCGCTCCTCGGCGATCACGTTGCCGTTGCCCTGCTTGGCCTCGAGGAACTGCAGGCAGCCGATGCTGACGATCAGCAGCGCCACCGGCGCAATCAGCCCGCCGAACGCCCTCGCGACACGCCGAAGGCCACTGGGCCGCGCCACGGGCTGCGGGTAGTGCGCGGGGGCGGAGAATGCAGTTACCGGCGGTCCAGGGTTGATCGGCCTGTTCATGCAGACGATCATGCGCCCCGCCGGGCGGAGTCGCAAACCCCCGCCGCGGCTTCTCATGAGCGATCTGAGCGGGCCAATCGACCAACCCACACCAGGCGAGCGCCGCATCCGCGACGAACTCACCGCGGCGCTGGGGAGGGCCGTCTCGCGGCCGGCGGATGAGCCCCTTCCGCCGCTTCCCCAGGCGATCGC
>JBGTBZ010000496.1:0-4132 GCA_041749155.1 Phycisphaerae bacterium | reverse complement strand
GCCCTCCTGGTTGGCGATGAATCGCTCGACGCAACTCAGGCGAAAACCGATCCTCTTTTTGCCGTCCTCGAAGATGAACCGGCGGGCGGGCAGGCCCTTGCGGCGCCATCGCTGGATGGTCTTGGTCGTGACGCTGAAGCGGTCGCAGACATCCTCGATGCGCAGGACCGGCTCCTCGGTCTCGAGGGCGGGCAGATCCATCGCATCGCTGACGGTTTCGACCAGAACGCCCAAATCATGCTCTAGGGCCACGCCCGCGAGCAGCTCCGCGTCTTCCGTGCCCGTCTCACGCGGGCGATAACCCGTGATGGCGTAGACGACGTAGTTGAGCGGGTAGGCCCGCTCCGGCTCCAGCCGAAGCAGCAACTCCTCGGCGGCGGCCAGTTGGTCTAGGCGCTTGGCACGTGGAGCGAAGCCCATCTGGCGGGCCAGCGACGCGAGGCTGTCCACGCGGAACCTAGGCATGAAGGGATTATGTGCCCCGGAACATGTTCAGGTCAACGGCTTGACTCACGGAGCACAAGTTTTGCGATTCCAACCACTTGCGTGTTCGGCCCCTCTTGGGCAACCGACTGGAATCAGGGGCAAACAGATGCTTGACAGCCGGCAGCGCGACCGCTTGAGAAGCCATTTGTGGCCCGCTATCGTCCGCCTTGCCCGGCTCAAAAGGGCCAGTCCATCCGCGGGTGTAGCATAGTGGTAATGCACTGGCTTCCCAAGCCAGCTACGAGGGTTCGATTCCCTTCACCCGCTTGAAGCCCTCCAGGTCGGTGTTCGCCCGCCCGATCTACCGCAGATTCCCCCAACTCGGCCCCCTAAGTCCGCCTACTTCCGCCTTCCGCATCCCCAGGACGGCGTTATGGGCTGACAAATCGTCCAGAACGGACGTGCCCTCAAGCCGACAAGAACCGTACAGTTACGGACTCCCCCGCGCCGCCATCCATTGCACTCACGGGATTGCATTCTTGCGATACTTGTTCCGAGGCCTGATCCGCGAGACCGGCAAAACCGTCGAAGGGGCGGTTGATGCCGATACGCCCGAAGACGCGCTAAACGCCCTTTCGGCTAATGGGATCGTCACCGAGGATCTGACGCCGGCTCCGATGCCGGTTTCGTCGCTTGCGCCCTCGGCTCGGGCCGGGTATGCACCCCGCACCGCTGGCGCCGCCGGTCCACCACCTCTGCCGCCAGGGTTCGAGGTCAGCGGCAGCGTTCCGGCCGAAAACATCGCCCATCCCGGGCTGAACAGCTCCGATCCGGTCGAGCGCGCCTTCGCCGCCGCCAGCCAGGCGGTTAGCTTCGACGCCGTCGCGCAGCGATACCGCGGCAAGAGCGTCTGGGTGATTGACCGGGACAAGATCCGGCGGCAGGTCGCGACGATCGTCGACCAGACGCTCCAGGAACTGGAATCCAAGCAGCAGCAGCAGTACGACGGTGACAAGGTCCGGGAGAGCGTTGCCAGCGCCTTGAAGGAGATGTTCAAGGACAACCGGAACATCGCCTCCCAGCAGACCCCGGAACAGGCCCAAGCTGCCCAGGGCGGAGGCGGGATGGCCGTCAGCAGCCCGCAGCTCGAGGCCCAGATCGGGCGCCTGGAGGACTTTTTGGTCCGAGCCGAGACGGTCCTGACCCAGCTCCAGGTGGCCGCCAAGCGGCTCGCCGCCGGTGGCGGGGGCGGGTTCGCCCCGAGGCGGATGAGCCACATTCCCAAGCCGCGTGGGGAGGAGCAGAACGAGGTCCTGCTGGAGATCTTCCGCAGCAATGTGAAGCTTCGGCAGAACCTGGCCAAGGCGCGCGGGCAGAAGTTCGAAGCCCCGCCGGGGCTGCTTCCCGACGAGCCGTCGGCGGCGGCGGCCTCCAACACCGAAACCGAGCCAGCCCAGGCGGCTGGGTGAGATGGGTAAACTTGCGGGCGTGCAACATCGCGGCCGGGCCGGGCCTGGGACCAGAGACGATGTTGAGCTTCATGACCGCCGAACCTTCCAAGCAACCGCACCTCTAAGCAACAGCAGAATCCGGAGTTAAGTACATGGCAGCTACCAAGACCCGCACCATCCTTGACCAGGGCGACGACAGCGGCCGCGACGTGCAGGCGATGGTCATGGGGATAGACCTTGGCACGAGCCGCTCATCGATTGCCGCGATGAACGGCGTCCGCAAGACGGTTGAGAGCTACGTCGGCTTCGCCAAGGACGCGGTCTCCCGCAAGCACCTTGGCGCCGACATCCTTTACGGCCGCGACGCGCTGGAGAACCAGCTGTCGGTCAACCTGTACCGCCCACTTGAAAAGGGCGTGATCAAGGGGACGCTCGACAACGACACCGAGGAGCTGGAGAAGAACCTGGAGGCAGCCAAGCTGCTGATTCACCGCCTGGTGGAGCTGGTGAAGCCGGGGCGCGACGAGAAGCTGTACGGCGTCATCGGCGTGCCGGCCCAGGCCAGCGATAAGAACAAGCAGGGCATCCTCGACTCGGCCCGCGGTGTCTTCGACGCGGTGATGATCGTCAGCGAACCGTTTACGGTGGCCTACGGCATGGAACGGCTGAGCGATGTGCTGGTGGTGGACATCGGCGCGGGCACGACCGACCTTTCGCGGATGCACGGCACCGTACCCGCCCCGGAGGATGAACTTTCATTCCAGATCGCCGGCGACGCCATCGATCGCGAGCTGCACAAGATCCTCACCCAGAAGCACGCCGAAGCGTCGGTTACGGTCAACATGTGCCGCCGCTTCAAGGAGAACTATGGGTATGTCAGCGACACGAAGGACAAGATCATCGTGCAGCTGCCTGTCAAGGGCAAGCCGACCGACTTTGACATCACCGACGACATGAAGCAGGCCTGCGAGATCATCGTGGAGCCGATCCTCGACGGGATTCACAAGCTGGTGGCCACCTTCAACCCTGAGTTCCAGGAGAAGATCCGCAACAACATCATCCTCGGCGGCGGCGGCAGTTTGCTGCGGGGCCTGAACAAGCGGATCGAGGACGGCCTCGAGCGCGTGGGCGGCGGCAAGGTGACGGTCGTTGAGGAGCCGATCTATGCCGGCGCCAACGGCGCACTCCAGCTCGCCCTGGACATGCCGGCGGAATACTGGCAGCACCTGCACGAATGAGCTCGCGGAATGCCCAGGTCGCGAAAAGCCGCTACTCAGATCGAGAAGCGGCTTTTTCGTCTTGTCTCCATGATCACGACGCCAAACCTGATGCCCCCGCCGGAAACCATTATCATCGGGACATGCCCACGACAGATCGCGACCGGCTGGTGGAAATGCTTGCAGCGCGGCACCCCTGCATCGCGATCAACACCTTCGAGGAGGAACATGCTCTGGACGTGATCCGCCAGGCGGCGATGGAGGGGCGGCGCGATTTGCTGGTGTGGGACTGCGTCAACGGCCTTCGCGACGGCCTGATGAAAGACTCGGTCGCGATCGCGGATACCACTCACCCGGCGGGTGGCCTTGCGCGGGCCGAAAAGCACCTGCGGGGCGATGCCATCTTCTGCTTCCTGGACCTCGGCGAACACCTGGAGAAGGACCCGGTTGTCCGCCGCATGTTCCGTGACACCGTCGATCGCGTGCATCGCGACGGCGGATCGCTGGTGCTGGTTGATCACCAGGAGGGCCCGCCGCTGGTGCGGGCGTTGGCGAGCCATCACGAGCTGACATATCCGGGCGAAGAAGAGCTTAGAAAAATCGTGCGCGAGACGGTCTTCCACCATCACCGCAATCGCAAGCCGCTGCGCGTTGGATTGAAGGAGTCGGAGCTGGACTCCCTGGTGAACAACCTGCGGGGCCTCACGAGGCGGCAGGCGCGGCAGGCGGTGCTCGACTGCGTCGCGACGGACCAGAAGCTGGACGTTGCGGACATCCAGAACGTGCTGCGGCACAAGAAGCGCTCGTTGGCAGCGGGGGGCTTGCTGGAGTACGTCGAGGCCCCGACCAGCATGGAGGAGATCGGCGGGCTCGCCCGTCTCAAGGGATGGCTCCTGATGCGTGAAAACGCGCTCGGCGACGCTGCGGTGGCTTATGGCCTGCTCCCCCCGCGGGGATTGCTGCTGCTGGGGGTGCAGGGAGCGGGCAAGAGCCTTGCGGCCAAGGCGGTGGCGACGGCGTGGCAGCGGCCGCTGCTGC
>JBGTBZ010000495.1:0-4926 GCA_041749155.1 Phycisphaerae bacterium | reverse complement strand
ATCGCGCCCGCCGATGAACTGGAAGTTGTCGACGACCACGCTGATCTTGCTGCGCTTTCCGCCACCGCTCTTGTCTTCCCAGGTATCGAGCTTCAGGTGCCCCTCGACGAAGATGGGCTTGCCCTTGGTGCACCACTGGTTGATGACCTCGCCCTGGCGGCCCCAGGCGGTGCAGTCCACGAAGAGCACCTCCTCGCGCTCCTCGCCGCTGCTGGTCTTGTACTTTCGGTTGGAAGCAAGGCCAAACTCACAGATGGCGGTCTGGCTGTTGGGCAGGTAGCGAAGCTGGGGATCGCGTGTGAGGTTCCCCATAAGAAGGACTTTGTTGAAGCTGGCCATAGGTCAAACTCCGGATAGAGAAAGACAACAAAGTGCTGACCCCCGTGCCCCGGCATCGAGCGTCGGGCCGGTTCGGTCCATGAACCATACCCACATACCGCACAAAGTCCTAACAGTTTTCTGCTTTTTCCGTAACTAAAGGCCTGAGAGGGACTTACGCCTCAGCCATCTCCGTCTCGTCCGGCACCACGAACTCCTCGCGACGCGGGCCGCGATCCCCTTCGCCGCCGCGCTCGTGGCGCGGCTCGGGCTGCTCGGGAACCATCGCCTCAACCTCTTCGACGCTCACGTGCGTCCCGTCCAGGATCAACGCCCGAAGCACGTCGTCGCTGAGCCGGCACTCTCGCTCGATCTGCGCCACCGCCGAGGTCGGGGCGTTGAAATACGCCAGGACGTACAGACCCCGCTGCTGCTTGGCGATTTCGTACGCCAGCTTGCGGTCATCCCACTTTTTCAGAACGTGAATCGTCCCGCCATGCTTCTCAATAAAGCCGCGGATGATGCCCAGGGCCTGATCGACGTTGGCGGTGAAGCCGGTGCCGAAGAGGAACATGCCTTCGTAGTCGCGCGAGGTCTGCTTATCAGCCATCTTAATGCTCCGTGGAAGCGGTTTCTGGTATCCGCTGCCGGTCGCCCGCGGCGACCGGCGAAGCCGGGGAACTTGAGGTCGGGGAGTATAGGCCGGGCTGCTATCCCGCGTTGAACCGGTTCATGGCCGTCTCCACGCCCTCCCGCAGCCAGGTCAGACAGCAGTCCACCGCGCTTGGGAGGGTCTGGTCGATCTTCTCCCGCTGTTCCGGCGAGAAACGGCCCAGGACGTAGTCCTTGCCCGCAAAACCCGGCGGCGGGGGGTCGATCCCGATCCGCAGGCGGGGGTACTGATCGGTTGCCAGGGCCCGCTGGATGTCGCGCAGCCCGTTGTGCCCGCCATCGCTGCCGGAGGCCCGCAGCCGGATCTTCCCGGCGGGGAGGGCCAGTTCGTCCACGACCACCAGCATGTCCCGAGGTTCGACCTTGTAAAACCGCGTGGCTTTCTGAGCGGCCTCGCCGCTGCGGTTCATGTAGTTGGTCGGCTTGAGAAGCACAAGTTTGATCTCGCCTCCTGGGGCCGAAACCGGCCCCTCGAGCATGAGCCCGTCGAACTTGGCGCGGGCCTCGCGGTCGAAGTCGTCCTCGCCGCACCACCCAAGCTTCGCCGCCAGCCGCTCCACGACTTCGAAGCCGGCGTTGTGCCGCGTGGCGGTGTACTGCCGCCCGGGATTGCCAAGGCCCACAACCAGCCGAACCGGCCGCCCCCCGCCCTCCCCCGGCGTATCGGCGGAGTGGGGGTGCAGCCAGGCGGCCAGACGTTGTCCCAGCGTCTTGGACATGACAGCGGCGCCGCGGGGGCCAGGGGATTACTCCTTGGCGTCGCCCTGGACCTCCTCCTCGCCTTCCTTCTTCTGGCCGATGATCTCCGGCTCGGCGGGCGCCTCGGCGGCTTCCACGGTCTCCTCGGCCTGTACCTTGGGCACGGCGACGGTGGCGATGGTGAAGTCATCGTCCGGGTCTGCCAGGCGCACGCCCTCGGGCAGGGTGATTTCCCCGATGTGCAGCACGTCGCCCACATCCATGCCGCTGACATCCACCTCGATCTCGTCCGGCAGGTCGCGCACGCGGCAAGTGACCTCGATCGAGTCGCGGATCAGCGAGAGGACGCCGCCGGCCTTAATGCCCTTGGGCTCGCCGACGAGGTGGACCGAGACCTCACTGGTGATGTCCTCGTCGAGGTTCACGCGGAACAGGTCTACGTGAAGGATCTCGTCGCCCAGGTGGTCGTACTGCACATCCTTGAGCAGCACCTGCTCGGCGGATCCATCCACCTGGATCGAGAAGAGGTGGGCCCCGCGGCGCAGGTGGTCGAGCGTCTCCTGGAGCGGGAGGGTGACGTTCATCGCCTCCTGCTGGTGCCCGTAGACGACCGCCGGCAGGCGGCCATCCCGGCGGAGGCGGCGGCTGGCGCGGGTGCCGAGCGATTCACGCTTCTCGGCCTTGAGTTCGAAGGATTGCATTGCCATGTCTTTGTCTCCGTTGCTTTGATTGAACCGTTTGTTGTTTACCTGTGCCGCCGGTCACTCGCTGGAGGCCCTGCGGTCTCCGGAATGGAAAAGGGCGGAAATGCTGCGATTTTCGTGGATCCGGCGGATCGCCTCCCCCAGCAGCGGGGCGACGCTCAGCACCACCAGCCGATCCTTGATCGCCTCGGCCCGGTTGCCCAGCGGAATCGTGTCGGTCACCGCCAGCTTCGTGAACTCGCACTGGCCCAGGCGGTGCATCGCCTGGCCGACCAGCACCGGATGCGTCGCCGCCATGTAGATCTCGCGGACGCCGTGGGCGCGCAGGATGTTGCAGGCGCTGGTGACCGTGCCTGCGGTGCTGATCATGTCGTCCACCATGATCACCGTCTTGCCCTGCACATCGCCGATGATGTGGGCGCTTTCCACGTCTTCCCCGCTGTGCCGGCGCTTGTCGATGATGCTGATCTCGCCGCCATAGCGGTTGGCGTAGGTCTGGGCACGCTTGACGTTTCCCACGTCCGGCGAAACGAAGACCCACCCCTCCATCTGCAGCGATTCGAACCATCCGCCGAAGACGGGGTTGGCGGTCAGGTGGTCGAAGGGGATGTCGAAGAAGCCCTGCACCTGGGCGGCGTGCAAATCGACCGACACGACCCGATCGCACCCGCTGCGCTCCAGCAGGTTGGCGACCAGCTTGGCGGTGATGGGCGTGCGCCCCTCATCCTTGCGGTCCTGGCGGGCGTAGCCGAAGTAGGGAATGACCGCGGTGACGCGGCGGGCGCTGGCGCGCTTCAGGCAGTCGATCCAGATGAAAAGCTCCATCCAGTGCTCGTTGGCGGGGGCGCAGGTGCTCTGCACGACAAAGCAGTCGCGCCCGCGGACGTCCTCGTCCACCTTGACGATCACCTCGCCGTCGGGGAAGCGCTCCACCTTGCCCCGGCCCAGGGGAACCTCGAGGTAATCCGCCACCTTCTGCGCCAGCGCCGGCGTGGAGGCGCCCGCGAAGAGCTTGATGTTCGAGTTGTTGCCTTGGCCTTCGGGCATCGCGGTGGCTCCGGGGTCGGGTAAAACGCGTCAGGCGACAGACTCCGCCAGGCTGCTCATCGCGGCGGTATCGGTGTTGCCCGCCAGGGAAGTGCCATCCTTCACGACCGCGTCCCGGGCCACGTGGGCGAACGGCCCGATCGTGCAGGCGCTGCCGATGCTCGCCCCCGCGCCGATGAACGTGAAGGGCAGCAGCTTGCTGTCGGACCCGATGCTCACCCCCGCCTCCACGTACGTCATCTGCGGGCTGATCACGCTCACACCGCTCTCCAGCAGGGCGGCGATGATACGGCCCTGCATCACCCCATCCGCCTCCGCAAGCTGGGCCCGCGTATTCGGGGCCAGGATGTCCTGCCCCTGGATGCACTTGCGGGCCAGCACCTTTCCTCCGCCGGCGCGGCAGAGACCGAAGATGTCGGTCAGGTAATACTCCTTCTTGGCGTTGTCGTTTTTGAGCCGTCCCAGCAGCTCCACCAGCTTCTCCGCTTTGACGCAATAAAGGCTTGGAAACACCTCAGTTATGGCCGCCTGCTCGGCCGTGGCGTCCGCCTGCTCCACAATCTCCACGAACTCGCCCGCCGCGTCGCGGATGATCCGCCCATACCCGAACGGCTCGGCCAGCTCCGCCGTCGCCATGCTCGCATCGGCCCCCGACTCGCGATGGGCCTGCACGAGCTGAGCCAGCACCTCGAGGCGGATCAGAGGCACATCGCCGGCGAGGATCAGCACATCCTGTCTATCAAGTCCCATGCGCTCGATGCTCGGCACGCATACCTTCGCCGCATGGCCCGTGCCGAGCTGCTGGGCCTGCTCGATGAACTCGATTCGCGGATCGTCGCCAAAGCGGTTAATGATCGCATCCTTGCCGTATCCCACCACGACCAGCGCCTTCTCGACCCCCGCGGCGAAGGCGGCGTCGAGGATGTAGGACAGCATCGGCCGCCCGCAGATCTCGTGCAGGGGCTTGGGCAGCGCGGACTTCATCCGCGTGCTCTTGCCGGCGGCGAGGATGATGGCGGAGAGGGACATGGGGGAAAATCTGAATGACGAAACCAGAAATCCGAATGGATGACTCAATGGCGGATGACAAATGCCCAGACTCCGGCTCCGGGATTCGTCATTCTGGTTTCGTCATTCTGGTTTCCGCGGCCGATGCCGCGGCGAGTTGGCCCGCAGGGATTCGAACCCCGACTGACTGGACCAAAACCAGCTGTGCTACCGTTACACCACGGGCCAGTGGCGGCGAAGAGAGGCGGACGCGGAACCGCGTCCCGGGAGGGGGTTTAACGTCTACCCATCCGCCACGGCGGACCTCTCGACGGCGGGGGATGGTAGGGCCGCGACGCCGCCTTTCCACTGGCCGGGGGGGAGGGGCGGTGTTCGTGCTGATCGGGATAACGTAAGGGCGATCAGCGGCCGCCACGGCGACCGCGCCCGGTCACTCTGCCGCGCCGCTTGACGCCGTGGCGGTCCGCTGCATTGGCGG
>JBGTBZ010000494.1:0-1579 GCA_041749155.1 Phycisphaerae bacterium | reverse complement strand
CCCGCGCCGATGCCCGGCGACCACACCGACGAAATCCTGGCGTCGCTGGGGATCGATGAGGGCGAGATTGCGAACTTGCGGGCGGCTGGAACCGTGACCGGTCCATAGGGCTGGACCAGCTCCTCCCCGTTGCCGCGCAGCAGCAATGGGGAGGTGGCGCGCGCCGCAGGCGCGTGTCGGAGGGGGTCCTCAGCCGTGAATACCCCTCCACCACGCTTCGCGCGGTCCCCCTCCCCATCGCTTCGCGACGGGGAGGATCTTAGGCGATGAACGCTTCCACCTCGGCCACGAAATCGTCGAAGCGGTCGTGGTGCACCCAGTGGCCGGCGCGCGCGTATTCGCTGACCCGCACGTTATCGCCGAAGTGCTCGATCCGCCCATCCTTCTCGGGGTTCGAGGCCCACGAATCGGTGCCATAGATCATCAGCGTCGGGCAGGTTATCCGCCCCCAGATTTCCTGCTGCCCCCGCGTCGACACGTCGTCGGGAGGCCAGGCGTGGAGGTGCGGGTCGAACTTCCACGAGAAGCTGCCGTCCTCGTTGCGCATCACCGCGTGGAGCGTCAGGTGGCGCACCTGGCTCTCCGAGAGGTAGCTGTTGGCCTCGTGCATGCGCCCCAGCGCATCCTCGAACGTGGCGTAGCGCTTGGGCTGGCGCGCGCTCGCTTCGCGCTTCTTGTCGGTCCAGCGGGTCCAGTGCTCGTGATAGGGGGTCTTGCGCCGCTCTTCCTGCATCTTGGGGCTCGGCCCGAGCCCCTCGATCGCGACCAGGCGGCGGACGTTCTCCGGGTAGAGCCCGGCGTAACGCAGCGCGATATTGCCGCCGAGCGAGTGCGCAACGATCGTCGCCGGGCCGAGGCTCAGCTGGTGGATCAGCTGGGCGAGGTCGTAGACGTAGCCCATGATCGGGTAAGTGCCGTTGTTGTTCCACTCGCTGTCGCCGTGGCCGCGCAAGTCGGGGCAGATCACGTGCCAGTCGCGGCGCAGGCGTTCCGCGGTCCAGTCCCAGTTGCGGCAATGGTCGCGCCCGCCGTGGAGCAGGATCAGCGGCGGCGCTTCCGGATTGCCCCAGTCGGCGTAGTGGAGCTTGGTGCGCTGCGAAATGTAGCTCTGGCTCGTCGGCCCGATCGCCTCCACTGCGCTTCCCCTTGACGTAAGCGTAAAATACGTTGCGGACCGCTACCTAGCTGATACGGTGCCCGGCAAGCAAGAAAAGCGAGAGAGGATTTCCGCGCCATGGCCGTGATCGACGTTCCGGACCCCGAGTTCATGCAGGATGAGGAGATCGCGATCTTCCGGAACGCGGTGGGCAAGTTCTTCGAGCAGCACGCTCCGCCCAAGCGCGTCGAGAGCTGGCGCGAGAACGGCCAAGTCGACCGCGAGTTCTGGGAAGAGGCGGGTCAGGCGGGCATCCTTGGGATGACCGTGCCCGAGGAATACGGCGGCCACGGCGGCGACTTCCGCCACGACCTCGTGGTGCTCGACCAGCAGGCCGAAAAGGGCGTCGACGGCTTCGCGGCAAGCCTGCACAACGTCATCATCCTGCCCTACGTCGTCCGCCACGGCACCGAGGAGCAGAAG
>JBGTBZ010000493.1:0-3034 GCA_041749155.1 Phycisphaerae bacterium | reverse complement strand
CCCACTACGCCGAACAACGCCTGCGGGCCGAGCAGAAGCTCGCCGCCCAGCAACCCCTCGCCCTCCCCGCCCCGCCCGAGCGCCTCTGCCTTCCCGCGCCGGTCGAGCAGCTTCCGCTCTTCATCTTCGACCGCCGCACGCCCGAGCCGGTGCTGGTGGAGGCGGCGCAGCGCGAGGAACCCCGCCAGCGCCCGGCGGCGTGAGGGGGTTCTTGTCACTTGAGAACCTCGCCGCCCGGTCACGGGGCGGTAGAATAGCACCATGTACAAGGTTGAGACGGAACAGGAAGCCGACGGCCGGTGGATCGCCGAGGTTCCCGAGTTGCCGGGCGTGCTGGCCTACGGCAGCTCGCGGGAGGAAGCGGTTCGCAAGGCCCAGGCATTGTCGCTGCGCGTCCTGGCGGAGCGGCTGGAGCATGGCGAGGACCTGCCGCAAGTCGAGAACGTGTTTGCGATCGTGGCATAGCTATGGCGCAGTGGCCTTCCACCCGTGCAGGTCGCGTCCTCGCCGCGCTGCTGCGCATCGGCTGGTCGATCAAGCGGCAGAGCGGATCGCACCGCACGCTGCAGCGACCGGGGTGGGCTGACGTCGTGTTTGCATTCCACGATCATGAGGAGATCGGGCCCCGCATGCTGGCGCGGATCAGCAAACGGACAGGGTTGAGGCCCGAACTTGTGAGGCCACCGGGCAACGTGAGAGGCCGGGGAGGGGGCATAGGCTAACTTGGGGAATCACTTTGTACGTCAAAGAAGACTACGTCATCAGTGGCTCGTCGGTAATGCTCCGCGGAACTCCGGTGCGAGGCGCGGACGCGGCGACCTTTCGGCATCTCTGCGGGCATTGGGCCCGCGACGACCGCGCAGTCTACTGGTCAGTCTTCAAACGAACCAAGATCGACGCCGATACGTTTGAGCCGCTGAACAACATTTGGGGTCGCGACGCGAAGGCGGCATATCCGGCCTCGGGCAAGCCATTGGCCGGCGTCGATCCACGCGAGTTCCGGGTGTTCGATTCGGGCGCGGTCTCCGATGGCGCGCCATCGTTGCTGCACGCCTCCGATGAAGGATTCGCCGGTGACCATCAGCGCGTGTTCTTCCATCAGTCCACCTATCCGAGTGCGTGGGAGGTCAAGAGCGCTGACGCAGCCAGCTTCGTGTCGATGGGCGGACGGTACGGTCGCGACAACAGCTCAGTGTTTTATGAGCAGCGGATGGTGCGTCACGCGAAACCGAGATCCTTCCGCCCAATCGGGCTGTGTGGGTATGCCGCGGATGACGAGCGCGTTTATTTTGCGGGCAAGGAGATCGCGGGCGCCGATCCCGTGTCGTTTGTGGTGCTTTGGTGTTACACGCTGATGGCCGCGCGAGATAAGCATCGCTACTACTACATGGGCAAGCCGAGCACGCGCGACGATTATGTCAAGTTGCTCGAAGGAGACGCAAAGCGTCACGAGGAGCATATCGCTGAGGTTCGCAGCGGTCAGTTCGATGAGCGCTATCGCAAGGGAGTGGTGAACTTTCGCGCATAGTGGGCATAAGTCGGTAGGTTCCGCTAGCCGCGCCCCGTCGGTCGCGTACGAATCCCCTCCCGGATGATTCCCAGCACGCGCTCGCGCTCCTCGCCGACCAGCGGCAGGCGCGGGGCGCGGGTCATCTCGGTGCCGTAGCCGCACTCCGCCGCCGCCAGCTTGATGTACTGCACCAGCTTGGGCATCGTGTCCAAGCGCAGCAGCGGCTCGTACCACGCATACACCTTCCGCGCCGCCGCGAAGTCGGCCTTTTCCAGCAGGTCCCAGAGCAGGCGGTTCTCGGCGGGGAAGGCGTTGACCAGGCCGCTGATCCAGCCGGTGACGCCCAGGATGTAGCTCTCCATCACGAGATCATCCACGCCGCAGAAGAGGATGAAGCGGTCGTCGACGGCATTACGGATGCGCGTGATGCGGCGGGGGTCTTCGCTGGATTCCTTGATGGCGACGAACTTCCTCTCCTCCGCCAGCTCGGCGAAGGCCTCGGGGGCGATGTCCACGCCGTAGGAGACGGGGTTGTTGTAGATCATGACCGGCAGATCGCCGGCGGCGGCGACGGCGCGGAAATGCGCGAGCGTCTCGCGCGGGTCGCTCTTGTACACCATGGCGGGCAGGACCATCAGCCCGTCCGCCCCGGCCTTCTGCGCATCGGCGGCGAAGCGGCAGGCGAGGGCGGTGGTGTACTCCGCCACGCCCGAAAGCACCGGCACGCGGCCCGCCCCCCGCCCCTTCACGTGCTCGACGGTGCGCTTCAGCACCTCCAGCTTCTCCGCGTACTCGAGCGAAGTGTTCTCGCCGACCGTGCCGAGCATGACCAGGCCGTGGATGCCGGCGTCGAGCATGGCATCGATGTGCCGGAGGGTCGCGTCGATGTCCAGGGACTGGTCGGAACGAAACTGCGTGGTTGCGGCGGGGAACACGCCGTGCCAGGAGACGTTCATGGGCGATCGTAGGGAATGGGAGGGCCCGCGTCCTCGCGGGCCCTCCCAGAATGCGCGACAACCCCTCTCACTTCAACGGAAGGAGGCCGTTGTCTAGTCGGAAGACGCCACCCGGCTCGATCAGAAGCGCCGCCTGATTGCCGCCGTAGCGCACGTGGCACGATCCGCCGCGCGATGAGCGGATCGTCGCTTCCTTCAGCTCGCCGTCGCCCCACTCGATTTCCACTTCCAACCCCCCACGGGCGCGCAGGCCGGTGACCTTGCCGTCGGGCCACTCCGACGGAAGCGCCGGCAGGAGCGTGATCGTGCCATCGTGGCTCTGCAGCAGCATCTCGGCGATCCCCGCCGTTCCGCCGAAGTTGCCGTCGATCTGGAAGGGCGGATGGGCGCAGAAGAGGTTCGGATAGACGCCCGCCCCCTCGGCGTAGTTCGTGCCCTTCATGCCCGTGGGCTTCAGGAGGTTGTGCAGGAGGCTGGCGGCCCGGTCGCCATCGCCGAGGCGGGCCCAGAAGGCGATCTTCCACGCCATCGACCAGCCCGTCCCGCCGTCACCGCGGGCCTCGAGGCT
>JBGTBZ010000492.1:0-6910 GCA_041749155.1 Phycisphaerae bacterium | reverse complement strand
ACCGGCAGCGGCGCCATCGCACTGGCCCTCGCAACGCACCTCAAGAGTGCCCGCGTCATCGCCGTGGACCTCAGCCCCGCCGCCGCGGAGCTCGCCCGTGGCAACGCCCGGCGGCTGGGGCTCGCCGAGCAGGTGGAAATTCGCGTCGGCGACCTCTTTTCGCCCCTGGCGGGGGAGGCGCCCTTCCACGTCATCACCGCCAACCCGCCTTATGTGCCCTCGAGCGACATTCAGGGCCTGGACCGCAACGTCCGTGACTACGAGCCCCACCTGGCGCTGGATGGCGGGCCTGACGGCCGCGACTTTCACCGCCGGCTTCTGGCGGAGGCCCCGGAGCACCTGATGCCCGGGGGCCGACTGTTCATCGAGATGCAGTTCGACCAGGGCCCGCCCCTGCGCGAGCTGGCGGAATCGGCAGGTGGCTGGCAGGAAGTGCAGGTGCTGCGGGACTTCGCGGGCCACGAGCGGGTTCTGCTGGCTCGGCGTGGGGAGTAGCGCAAGCGAAGCCGGGAGGACGGCTCCCGGCTTCGCTGAAGCGATTCAGGTTGTCGCCCGCGGGCGTGGGTGAGGGGGCATCAGCTCACGGGGAGGAAGCGGACGGTATCGGCCCGTGCCGTGCCGCTGAGGTGCTCGATGCGGACGAAGCTTCCTTCGTCGAGCATATAGCGGCCGAGTTGCACTTCGCTCCCGCGCGAGGCAGCCTGGTCAATCTCCCGCGTGCCCAGCAGCGTGCCGGCGCCGTTGAAGATGCTGACGGTGACCCGGCCGGCGGTCGTGATGTTGGGATTACGCAGGAAGATGAAATACTCGCGACGCTCGGTGACCTGCGGGTCGTACTCGACCAGGCCGCTCATCCCACGCAGGTACGTGAGGTTGGTCGAGTTGGCCCGGTCGATGATCGACTCCCAGTTTCCGATGTTGCGTACGCGGTCGGTCGTCTCGTTGTCGATGAGTATCTCGTCGCGGCCGAGCGTGCGGGCGGAGACGCGGCCCGTGAAGCCGGTGACACCTCCGGTGTTGAAGGCACGGACGCGGAAGTGACGGGTCGTGAGTTGTCCCTCCCAGACGAAATGCTCGTGGGTGTAGACGCCGGTCCCTTCCTGCGCGGGCAGGTAGAAGTTCGTCACGTCACCGGGGATGTCGAAACCCGCGCCCTTGCTGACCTGCAGCAGGTACCCGCTCTCGTTGTCGCTGTTGTCAATCCAGTTCAGCAGGATGGTGTTGCCGTCGGTGCCGATCGCCTGGAGGTTCGAGGGTTTGGCGGGCAATGTCTGCACCGGAACGAAGTTCACTGCGACGAGCCGGTCGCGGACAAAGTAACCCTGGTCAAAGACGCGGGCGTAGTAGATCTGCTCGCCGAGCTCCTGGCCGGTGGTGTTCACGGTGAACTCCCATCCGTCGCTGAAGTCCGCATCCTGGAACAGCAGCTCATCCGCCTCGGAGACCAGCCCCCGGGCCACGTCAACCGAGGTCTGAACCCCCGGCATGCCGTTGGATTCCCTGTAGAAGTTCACCTGCACCACCGCGTCGCGGTAGTCGGTGTCTCCGGAAAACTTCGGATTCTCCAGCGTGTCCAGCTCGACCAGCAGCCGCACATCCTGCCCCGGGGCCGCGATCACCGGGCCGGCGGTCAGGAAGAAGGGGCTGGGCTTGTTGTTGAAGCGAACGCCGAAGTTGGCGTCGTTCACGATGTCAACCTCGGACTCCAGAAACGCAGTGATCTGGAACGGCACGAACCCCAGGTCCGGACGGAAGTCCTCCGGCAGCGGCCCGATGCCAAACGGCCCGTAGGTGTCCGCCGCGGCGAAGTTCGGAACGTAACCGAAATCCTCCAGGGCCCCGATTGTCAGGCGCGAGAAGCGCAAAAGCGGATCAGCGTCCGCCGGCAGCTCGAATCCGCCGCCGCTGAATGGGTTCATCAGCTCATTGGCAAGGGCAATCGGGTCCCAGTGGCCTTCCACCTGTGCCTGCACTGGCACGCTCGAGACCCCGGTACCGAAGAGGCGGTTGTACTCGAAGACCCCACGCTCCCCGACATACGCCACCGAGGGCGACCCGCGGTTGACCAAAAACTGGTCCCACACTGTGCCGATGCCGATCACGTGCCCGATCTCGTGAATTACCACGTCCACAAACCCGCGGCTCGCCACCGAATCCACTAGATCCAGCGTGATCTCGCCGGTGTAGGGCAGTCCCGGCTTCCCATCGGGCTGCGTCGGCCGGAATGCACGCGGGCCGGCGAAGGCAAGAATCCCGCCGGGACCGTCGACGCCTGCGCCAATCACCGTGATCCGAAGGTCATCGATGTCGCCGACGTTCGGCAGGTCACCGATGATCGCCTGCTCCCACTTCGACACCGCCGTTTCAACCAGGGTCTTCTGGATGTCGTTCAGGGAGTTGTCCGCATAAACGATCTCGATGTTGAACAGGCTCGAGATATTGCTCTTGCCCGATACACCCGGGGCCGTCTGGCTCAGCGGGATCGTCTGCTCTTGGTCCAGGAACGGCACGTGCGCGATGTTGTAGGCGGTGCCGCCTTCGCCCGTATCCGGATCGAACGGCACAACATCAAGGTTGGCGAACCGGTAAAAGCCCTTGCTGTCGGTCACTGTAAACTGCTCGCCTTCATCGAGAATGCCGTTGGTGTTCGCGTCGATGAACACCGTCAGCCCCTCGACCGGATCTTCGAAGAAGTCGCGAAGACCGTCGTTATCCGAATCGTTCCACACGTGCCCCTCGATCGTCGCCAGCAGCCGGCGATGCTCCAGCGGCTCGAGCATCGCCGCTCGCCGCAGGATGCGGCGGGCATCCGGACGGGGGCGCGGAAGAAACGACTTACTGTCCTTGAGATTTTCAGCCATGATCCGGATTCTCCGAGACGGAGGCAAGGTTGGCATACGGGTTGGGTCGCCGCGACCGGCCGTTTGGCCAGCGCCTGGGAAGGGCCTTGGAACTTTCGGCCTTCTTTCCCGGGAGACCGCTCAGCGGCGCCGCGGCTCGTCGAGCTGCTAGGGCCTCAGCCCTGGGGGCGGGAGCGATATTGTCGAGCCGCTTTGAACCGAAGTCAATGCCACGCCCTCTGCCCTGAGGCGCCGGCGCGCAGGCACCCCGCGGGACGCCACATTCGACGCCCGGCCCCTCGGAAAGTTCCGTCTCCCACTCCAACCATCTGCCTCCCTCCCCCTCAACATGTCGCAGACCATTGTTCCTGCTCAACCTCATGCCGATCCTGATCCCCGCCAGGCCGCCAGGCTGGCCGCCCGCACCTGGTCCTCCCCACGACTCGCCCCCCCGGATCCCGCCGAATACAACCGCCTGAACCTTGACTACCGCCGCCCGCTTCCGCCGCCGCCGGTGGCGGGGCCGGTCATCGACTGCCACACCCATCTCATCGCCGCACGGCAGGCGGCAGAGTGGTTTGAGGCCGCCAGCCACTACGGCATCGACCACACCATCACCATGACGCCCCTGGAAGAGGCCCTGACCCTGCTCCGCGGGCCTTACGCCCAGCGACTCACGCTCATCGCCGTCCCTGCCTGGCAGCCCGGCGGTTACGACGCCGATAACTTCTGGCCGCGTGTCTTTGGCTACGAAAATCTCGGCTGCCGCGTCGTCAAGTTTCACCTGGCCCCGCAGACCACCCCAAAGACAGGCATTGGCCTGGTCCAAGGCACCCCGGAGTTCGACCGCATCCGCCGCTACGTCCACATGGCCATCGACCGCGGCATGATCATCATGAGTCACGTGGGGGACCCGCAGGCCTGGTACGACTCCGCCGCTCGCTATGGGGGCGACCCGGAGTTCTACGGCACCCGCCAGCAGCACTACGACGGCTGGGAACGCCTTCTCGAGGAGACGCGCGGCCACCCCTGGTGGGGCGCCCACCTCGGCGGAAACCCGGAGGATCTGCCACGCCTCTCCCGCATGCTCGAGGCCTACCCCGATCTCATGCTCGACCTCTCGGCCACCCGCTGGATGGTCCGCGAGATCTCACTCCGGCGTGACGCCGCCCGGGAGTTTGTCATCAACCACCAGGACCGCCTGATGTGGGGCAGCGACCAGGTCAGCTACGACGGCCGCGGATTCGATTTCCTGGCCAGCCGCTGGTGGTGCCACCGAAAGCTCTGGGAAACGGCCTACATCGGCGAAAGCCCCATCGCCGACCCCGATGTCCCCGGCGGCCCGCCCACCCTCCGCGGCCTGGCCCTGCCGGATGAGGTGCTTCAGAAGCTGTATCGCGACAACGTGCTGCGTCTGCTGGCCCGGGTGAATGTGCGCATCCCTCTGTCGCCGCATGAGGCTCGCGGTACGATGCCGCAATGTCCAGGCTCTTCATAACCGTTATTGCGCTGATCGTGGGTTGCTTTATGGCACAGTCACAGCCCGCCACGCGCCCCACCGCGGCCCCGCCGGTCGAATTCGACAAGTTCCACTTTGTCGTGCTCATGGCGGCCCCGAACCCGCCGCAGCTCGATGCCGAGCGGGCCAGGGAACTCCAGGCCCAGCACCTGGGCCACCTCTCCAAGATGGCCGAGGAGGGGCACATGCTCGTCGCCGGCCCCTTCGCCAACCGCTTCGACGATAGATGGCGCGGCCTCTGCCTCTACGACGGCTCACTGACCGCCGAGCAGGTTCGCGAGCTCGCGGAGGCTGATCCCGCCGTCCAGGCCGGCACGATGGCGGTGGCCATCATGGACTGGTACACGTCCAAGGGCGCCCTGGCCTTCCCCATGGCCCAGGAAATGCGCAAGAAAGCGGCGGAGTCGGCAGAGTGAGGCCTTCGCCTCACCCCAGCACCAGCCGCACCAGCACCAGCAGCGCCACCGCCCCCAGGACCATCGCCACCACGGTGTATGCCCAGAGTTGCGCCGCCTCCACCGCGATCTCCCGGGCGGTGCGGCGCTTCGTGCACTTGTAAACCACCGCCACCGCCGCCAGCAGCGGCAGCAGCAGCAACCACCAGTAGTCCCAGATCGGCGCGGGCGTCACGAACGGCACCCACCCGGGAAGAACGACCAGAAATGACGGCTCAAGGATGAACATTGGCGTTCGTCACATGCCGGCGAGTCGCCCCGCTGGCCCACTCCCTCCGCTCCGCCCCTCCGCCGCTCGTGCTGAGGAGTCGAGGATGAGCAGCAGGTTCAGCATTCCCGCGACGGCGCAGTAGAGCGTGCCGAACTCCGCCACGTGGGCCGTTCCCTTCGGGTACTCCCTAGACGCGGCCTCGATGCTGTAATAGCTGGCAACCAGCGTCACCGGCCCCGCCAGGACCTGCCCGAGGTACCACGGCTTGTCCAGCACCGTCGGCATTGGCCGGCTTGCCACCAGCCACCGCCCGTCGCGCCCGATCATCTTCCGGCCCGCTTCGGCGTAGCCCGGAACGTCCACCACGCGAATGCCACCTATGAAGATCCCCGCGACAAACAGCAGCAGGATGCTCAATCCAGCGATCGTGCCCCGTGTTCGCTGACCGATCAGCCAGTAGCCCGCCCCAGGCAGCAGCCAGCCCGCGACCGCCACCACGAACGGCGGAAAACCGGCCCCCGCTTGGCGCACGCGCTCCCCGGCGGCGGCAGGGCTCGATCTCGACGTGCCAGGCTCGTTCATGCGGTCGAACACTCTAGCAGGACGCCCCGGCCCGGATGATGCTTCCCAGGGGCTCGCCCCTAGGCCTCGGGCGCATTGGCGGTGCTGACTTCCTCGACCAGCTTCTCCGGCACCTCCGCCGGCGCCTCGGTCAGGATGTCGATGTGCGTGTACTCGTCGAGGTTGAAGATGAAGATCTCCCCGTCATCCTTGCGGATGGTCAGGCGGTCCAGCCACAGCTTCTCGCCCCGGCTGTGGGCATACCAGCTTCCAGTCTGCTTCTGCTCGTACTTCAGGACCGTGCCAGCATGCGCGGTGCCCCAGGCGTAGTGTCGCGCCGCAATCTGCTGGATCACCCGCACCCGCGCCCCGGGCTTCAGACGCCGGCGCAGCTCCATCAACTTCCGGACAAACTCCGGCGATTCGCCGCCTTGCGCCTGCTTGGTCTCGTGGGCCATTGCGGTGCCATCATAGTCCCGCCAGCAACTCCGAAAGCGCCGCCTCCAGACGGCTTCGCGGGATGATCCGCTCCAACCCCGCGCCCCTGGCCCGGCGGATCACCTCCGTGTTCACGTGCTGTACAAATCCCGCCACCGGCCGCGCCCCGCCTTGGGACCATGCCGCCAGCGCCTCGATCACACCCTCCTGATCCAGGTCGCCGATCGCCAGTCGCCCCTCCGCCACCGCCAGCTTCGCCGCATCGCGCAACACCCGCACCGGCGCCCCCGACCCCTTGGCCACCGTCGTAACCCGGCTCGACATCAGCAGATCCCGCACCACCACCAGCACCACTTCTTGATCGCCTTCCATCGTCCAATGCTACGCGACCGCACCACCCTGCCGCCGCGTGGCCGGCCCCCCCAGAAACACCGCTTTTGCCACTGCACGGGCCCGAAACCTTGTGTACATTTCGCTGGAGTCGTTCAGTCGGAGGAATGCAAATGCCGTGGTGGAACCGCAAAGCACAGCCCAGGACGAACATCTCGGCGGCTCATCGGCCCGTCCTTGAGCCACTCGAGAACCGCCGCCTGCTCCACGCCGGCATCGACGTCGCCGTCTCCTTTGCCCCCACGCCGGCGGGGGCGCCCGACGAGTTCCTCGTCGATACTGGCCGCGCTTTCTCCTACCGCGCTGACTCCGGCCACCGCTTCGGCTGGACCCGCGACGGCGGATCCTGGCATAACTCCTGGACCGCACGCCGCAATACGCCCGCCGACGAGGCCACCGACACCTTCATCAGCGCCGGCCACCTGGGCGGCCTCGCCTGGGAAATGGCCGTCGCCAACGGGCCGTACCGCGTCACCGTCGGCGCCGGCGACCCCCA
>JBGTBZ010000491.1:0-1929 GCA_041749155.1 Phycisphaerae bacterium | reverse complement strand
GCTTGCTCCCCCCGGCCTTGCCCCGGCGCAGCGAGGGACCGCGCGAGATCTCGCCATTGGACGCGGGAGCGGGTAACGGCTGTCGATGCACTTCGTCCATGAGCACCGTACTGTAACCACATTCGTGCGGATCATCGCAGGAGAGTTTCGCGGGCGACGCCTTCTGCCCCCCGCCGACCTGGCGACGCGGCCGATCACCGATCGCGTCAAGCAGAGCCTTTTCGACATCCTGTCGCAGCGCCTGCCCGGCGCCACCGTCTTCGACGTCTTCGCGGGCACCGGCAGCCTCGGCCTGGAGGCTCTCAGCCGCGGGGCCAGCCAGTGTGTCTTCTTCGAACTTCACCGCCCCGCCGCCGTGCGGCTGCGGAAGAATATCGAGGCGCTAGGTCTCGGCGACCGCTGCCGGATCGTCACGCGGGACGTGCTGGCCCTTGGCGATGCGGATCTGCAGCCCCTGGCGCGACCGGCCCTGGTGTTTTTCGACCCTCCCTACCCGCTCGTCCGCGACCGTCCCGCTGAAGTGGCGAGGGCCGCGATGGTCTTTGCCAGGCGGATGAGCGCGGATGGCCGGCTGATGCTTCGCGTGGAAAAGGGCGGCGCCTTCGCCCCGGACCTTCCCGTAACAGACGGCCGCGCGTGGGGCTCGATGCGCGTGCTATTCCTGGCGCCCCCCGCCAGAACAGACATAGATTGACGCAGATTGATGCAGATTCAGAACACGAACACCGCTCAAACCCGTTCCCTCGCAAGCACTGCGGCGCCGCGGAGGCCGCTGTCGGATGATCGGACCAGGTGCAGGGGCACGTTCTTCACCGTCTCCCGCAGCGCCGCGGGCCCGCAGGCGTCGAAATCGTCCAGAATCGTGGCGACGAAGTGCTGCGGGTTGTCGTCGTAGAGCAGGTTCAGGATGTTCCCCCCCAGCCAGATCGCCCGTGTCGCCAGGATGTCCAGGCACAGGTTCCCGGCCCGCGCCCCGGTCAGCTCCAGGAACTTGCGCATCGCCCGGATGGCGGTATCGGTGTCAAGCGCGCTCTTCTGGCCGAAGGCGGCCTTGGTGACGTCCTCGGGCTTGACGTGCTTGAAGGCCTCTGGCTTGCGCTTCATCGAGTTGTCGATGGCCGCGTAGATCCGCGCAAGCCCCGGGCCGCTGAGGAACCACTCCCAACTGATGCGCTCCGCGACGGCCTCGTCCATCGAGGGGCTGACCGACGCCTTCTGGTAGCGGCCCCACATCAGCAGCAGGTCGTGGTCCGTCGTCGGCGGGCCGAAATCGAGGTGACCCCCTTCACTGGGCATGGCGATGCGGCGGCCGGCGACGGGGTCCACGAACGCGTAGCCGACGCCCAGGCCCGTTCCCGGCATCAGGATGCCCTCCACCGGGCCCACAGGCTTTCCCTCGCGCAGGACGATCGTCTCGCTCACCGCCACGCCGCTCGTGTGGGCGACCATGTCATTGACCACGACCACGCGCTCCTTGGGCAGCCCCAGGGCCGCCGCCAGCAGCTCGTCGGTCACCACTTCCTCGGGCCGATTGGTCATTCGCACATCCCCGTCCACCACCCGCCCCGCCACCCCGAAGCAGGCAGCCCGGATAGTGCCACGACGCTCGCCCATCCGATCCAGGAAGGCCGCGATGGCGACGGCGACTGGTTGGGCGTCGCCGTAGGCTTGTTCCTCGAGCGGGGATGCGACGTCCGCGGCATCCACGAGGCGGATGCGCGTGTTGGTCCCCCCGATGTCGGCGGCGAGCAGCAGATCCGGCATGAGCTTCGAGTGTAGAGCCCGGGGCGGCGGCGCCCAGCCGCGCCGTCCCCTGCCCGTCAGGCGCTTGCACGCGCCTGCTCGACATGCCGGCGAAAGTCGGCAAAGAGCCGCCCGAGCTGCGACGGCGTGAAGTGGGCGTTCAGGCCCGAAGGATTGGGCAGGACG
>JBGTBZ010000490.1:0-3261 GCA_041749155.1 Phycisphaerae bacterium | reverse complement strand
CTGTCCGTCGGGGCGCGCGCCCCGTTCAACGGGGCACGACGCGCACGTTTGTGCGCCCGACGCCCAGGCGGGCGGGCGCGGAGTGATAATGCTTTTCCGGGCTCTTCAAGCGCGATGCGAGGGCCGTTCAGGTCCGAGGCGGCCTCTTTTCCCGGACGCTGCCAGGGTCTCCCGCGCGATTGCTTCAGCGACGGGCGCTTCCTGACGATGCGGCCGGCATGCGCGTCGTTCCACGATCCAAGCTGGACCAGATCATGTTCTACCTCACCCACGCCCCCAGGTGGGCAGAGCAGGCAGAGGCCCTGGGGCTCGACCCGGAGGAGCTCGCCCTCCTGCAAACACGCATCGACACCGCGCGCGAGGCGTTCAACACCCAGCGTCAGGCGCTGTCCGCCGCACGCAGCAGTACGCAACTGCTCACCAACGCCCTGGACGCCATGAACACGCTCGGTTCAAGCGTTATCCAGCAGATCCGCGCCCGGTCCGCCACCATGGGTGACACGGCGTACAGCCTGGGCCGGATCCGCCGGCCGGACAAGCCCTCACCCATCGCCCCGCCGGGCAAGCCTTGCCGGTTCACCGCCGACCTCGGACAGGCAGACGGGTCCCTTACACTGCGCTGGGCCTGCACGAATCCGCGCGGATCGCGCGGAACGGCGTACAACGTGCACCGCCGGATCGATGGCGGCAACGGACAGTGGGAGTTTCTCGGCATCGCCGGACGCAAGCAGTACATCGACGGCACGCTTCCACCCGGCATCGCCGGCGTCACCTATCGCGTCCAGGCGTTCCGCTCGACGGCGTTGGGGCCGGTGGCGGAGCACAGCGTCTGCTTCGGCGCCCAACAGGGCCTGCCCATGCCCGGCCCGATGCAGCTTGCGGTGCGCAGGCGGAGGATGGCGGCGTAGTTCGCCTACGAGTCACGCACGGCATCACGGGACGCGATCCGCTATCATGCGGGGTACCCATGGGCGCCCTTCCCAAGATTCGCGAGCTGCTGGGCTCGATCAGCCGGAGCGAGAAGCTCCAGGTCCTGCGCTGGGTGATGAGCGACCTGGGCGAGCCGGACCACGGCATCGAGAAGACTCCCGGCGTATGCGGCGGCGATGCCCGGATCGTGCGCACGCGCATCGCGGTCTGGACGCTTGAGCAGGCGCGGCGGGCGGGCTTGTCTGATGAGCAGATTCTGCGGGCGTATCCGACACTGCGTGCAGGAGATCTGGCAGCCGCCTGGGCGTACGCCGCGGCACACGCAGACGAGATCGAGCGCCAGATCATCGAGAACGAGGCGGCATAGGCTTGGTGCGCTTCTACTCAAACGAGAACTTCCCGCAGCCCGTCGCGGCCGAGCTCCGCCGTCTTGGTCATGACGTCCTGACGGTGCTCGAGGCCGGACAGGCGGAGCAGGCGCTTCCCGACGAAGAAGTCCTTGCATATGCCGGGGCGCAGTCCCGGGTGCTGTTGACGCTGAATCGCCGCGACTTCGTTCGGTTGCATCTTGGAAACGCAGACCATGCGGGGATCATTGTCTGCACGTTCGACCCCAACTTCTTGGAACAAGCGCATCGCATCGACGTCGCCGCCCGTGAGGCGATTCCACTGACGGGCAAGCTGATCCGCGTGAACCGCGTTAGCTCAGCCCATACTCCTTGATCTTCCGGTACAGCGTCCGCTCCCCGATCCCCAGCATCTTCGCTGCCTTCTCGCGGTTGCCTTCGGTCATCTTCAGGGTGTTGCGGATCAGCTCCAGCTCCGCCTGCTCGATGCTGATGCCCACGAGCTGGCCGAGGTTGGTGGCCTCGGCGCCCAGCCCGCCGCCGGGGCGGATCTCGGGGGGCAGCAGGTCCGCCGTCAGGTGATCGCCGGGGGCGAGCACGACCATGTTCTCCACCACCGTCCGAAGCTGGCGCACGTTCCCCGGCCAGGCGAAGCCCATCATCTGCTGCTGCACCTCCGGCTCCACGCGCTCGATGGTCTTGTCATACTTGTCCGCCGCCTGCTGCATGAAAAAGTGCATGAGCAGCGGAATGTCCTCGCGCCGCTCGCGCAGCGGGGGGATGGCGATGGTCACACCCTTGATGCGGAAATAAAGATCCTCGCGAAAGCTCCTGTCCGCCACCATGGCGTCGATGTCGCGGTTGGTGGCGCTGACGACGCGCACGTCCACCAGGCGCGGCTCGTTGCTGCCGAGGCGAACCACCTCCCCGTTCTCCAGCACGCGCAGGAGCTTGGCCTGCATCGCCTGGGGCATGTCGCCGATCTCGTCGAGGAAGAGTGTCCCGCGGTCGGCATGCTCGAAGCGGCCGGCGCGGTCGGACTGGGCGCCGGTGAAGGCGCCGCGAATATGACCGAAGAGCTCGTCTTCAAGAATGCTCTCGGAAAGCCCGGCGCAGTTGAGGGTGACGAGCCGGTGCTTGCGGCGCGGGCTGTTCTCGTGGATCGCCCGGGCGATGAGCTCCTTGCCGGTGCCGCTCTCGCCGAGGATGAGCACCGGGATGTCGCTGCGCGCGACCTGGCGGGCGGTCGAGATGACGCGGTCCATGCCGGCGGATCGGCCGACGATCCCCTCGAAGCCGGCGCGGTCCACCAGCTCCGCCTCCAGCACCTGGTTCTGCTGCTGGAGGGCGCTCTTCTCGACGGCACGGTCCACCTGGGCTCGGAAATCGTCCAGGTCCAGCGGCTTGACGATGTAGTCGTACGCCCCGCTGCGGATCGCCTCCTTGCTCGTGGGCACGTCATTGACGGCGGTCACGAGGATGACCGGTGGCGGGGGGGAGAGATCCTGGGCCTCGCGGACCAGCGTCATGCCGTCGCGCTCGCCGTCCATGCGCAGGTCGGTGACGATGACGTCATACTTGCGCCGCTTGAGCTGCTTCTGGGCTTCGTCCAGCGAATGCGTCACGTCGCAGGCATGTCCCTCGCGCGAGAGGGCCTCGCACATGACCTCCGCGTGGTCGCGCTCGTCGTCAACGATCAGGATTCGGCTTGATCTCTCGGGCATCTCGTCAGGCTCGGGGGCAGATGATACGGATCCACTGGCTACGGCGAAGCCTCTGCCGGCTGCGGGCCGCCGGGGGGTGCGTCGGGCAGAAGCATCACGAAGCTTGACCCGCGCCCGGGCTCGCTGGTGACGCTCAAGCTTCCGCCGTGCGACTGTACGATCCGGCGCGTCGTTGCCAGGCCCAGGCCCGTTCCACCCTTGCGCCGGGAGAAGTAGGGCTCGAAGATGCGCGCCTGCTCCTCGGGGGCGATGCCGCGGCC
>JBGTBZ010000489.1:0-1610 GCA_041749155.1 Phycisphaerae bacterium | reverse complement strand
CAGCGGCACCGACCCCCTGCCGATGCCGCGGGCAAAGAGCTCCGTCGCGCCATAGCGCGCCGCGGCGCCGATCGCCCCGCCGAGCATGACCCACAGCAGCGTCAGGATGGGTTGCATGCCGCGATGATCGCCGGACTCCACGGCGGCGGCAAATGCGACGGTCGGCGGGCCCGCTACACTCGCGGCATGATCCGCCGGCTGGTCGAGTTGCCTGGGGCAGAGAAGCAGTTCTGGCTCATCAGCCAGGATGATCACGCGAAGCTCGCCGGCGAGATGGCGGCGGCGTTTGGGAATGACTACTACGCCCGCGCCAGCCGCGGACAGCGGACGATCATCGGCGTTGCCATGCACGACGCCGGCTGGCCCCTCCACGATGATCAGCCGGAGTTGAACGATCAGGGCCTGCCCGCCGACGTCTTCGAGACGACGGTGGAGCGCGGCGCGACTGTCTGGGAAGCCTCCGCCGCGCGGGCCGAGGCGGTCGATCCTTATGCCGGGCTGCTGGTGAGCATTCATGTGCAGCGCCTGGCAACGCGGATGGACCGCGAGCCGGCGAACCTGTCCAACCGCGAGCGATTCTGGCTGATCCGCTTCCGCAACGACCAGGCCCAGCGGCAGTTGCGCCTTCGAGAGGCACTGGGGATGAACGTCGATCGCCCGCTGGATCATGGTCTTGCGCTTCCCAGCGACGCCACCGCGGCCGCGGACCTGGCGGAGCAGCAGCTTGCCTTCGACGTACGCCTGCTGCAGGCGATGGACATGCTGAGCCTGTGCATCTGCTACACGGAGCCGCCGGTGAGGGAGATCGGCCCGTTGCTCGACGCCCCCGGCGGCAAGTCGCGACCCCTGCGCATTGCCCGGCGGGGGATGTCGGAGATGACGGTGGGCCTGTGGCCGTTCGGGGCGGCGTTTCTGAGGCTGCGCGTTCCGTATCGGCAGGTGCCGGGTCGGCGGTACGAGAGCGCCGGGGACCTGCGCGAAGCGCTGGCCGCCGCGCCGCGGGAGGCGTTCGAGATCACCCTCAAGCCGGCGGCGACGGGATTGTGACGTTGCTTCATGCCCTGCGGCACGCAGTGCCGCGGCTCTTGAGTTCGATGTTCGACGTTGGATGTTCGATGTTCACCACCCTCCTACCATCGCCCCGATGCGTCTCCCGCTCCTGATCGTCGCGCTAGCCGCACTGCCGCTCCTGGGCTGCCGGTCCACACAAACCCGCACCTACCAGGTCGGCGTCGTGAATGCCGCCGAAGAGACCGTGGTGCTCTGGATCACCAAGGATGGCCCGCCCGCCGAGGCCCAGTGGCTCACCCCCTCGCAGTGGCTCCAGTTGGAGTACGACCGGGTGATCCCCGCCGATGCGCGGCACCCGGGCGTGGAGCTTCCGCCGGGCATGCGGATCGACCTGGGGCCGCAACGCGGCAAGTTCGGCGGCGAGACCGAGGCTGTGCTGCTGATCTACCGCGCCCCCGTCACGCTCGACGAAATGGCTGCCACGCCGCGCCGCACCAGCCTGATGGAGATCGTTTACCTCCAGCCGGGGCAGAACTGGGTGATGGTGCGCTCGACGTCGCCGGTGCAGGCGGATCGCGTGGGAAGGCTCGAAGGCAGGC
>JBGTBZ010000488.1:0-5313 GCA_041749155.1 Phycisphaerae bacterium | reverse complement strand
GGGCGTACATCGATGTCGCGCCGGGCGAGACGGCGGTGCTGGCGGATGTGGCGGGGCCAGGGGCGATTCAGTCGATCTGGATGACGCCAGCGAACGTGCCCAACCGCGACGCGATCCTGCGGCTCTACTGGGATCAACAGGAGCGGCCGAGCGTGGAGACACCGCTTGGGGACTTCTTCGCCAGCCCTTACACGAGCTTCGAGGAGTACGCGCCGATCAACTCTCTGCCGATCTGCGTGAACCCCGGCAACGCGTACAACTGCTATTGGCCGATGCCGTTTCGGCAGCACGCCAAGGTCACCGTACAGAACCTGCACTCGGAGAAGGCGCTGCGGCTCTTCTACCAGATCAACTACGCGCTGGCGGAAGTCCCTCCCGATGCCGCTTACTTCCACGCGCAGTTCCGGCGGATGAACCCGGTGCCGTACGGGCGGGTGTACACGATCCTCGACACCGGCGCGGCGGCCCCTGCGGGTCCCGGCCACTACGTCGGCACTACCATGGCCTGGCACGTGAAGAGCCCGCTCTGGTGGGGCGAGGGAGAGATCAAGTTCTACATCGACGACGACCTGCCCGCCGCCGTGCCCGTGGAGAAGGCGGTGGCGGAGCATGGAGGAGGCTCGTATCCGACGATCTGCGGCACGGGGACGGAGGACTACTTCTGCGGTAGCTACAACTTCGAGAACAAGCGCGAGAAGCGCTACCAGGAGTACACGACCGCGTACGCGGGCCTGTCGCACATCATCCCCGCCGACCGAATTTACGAGGCTGGGCAGCGCTTCAGCATGTACCGCTGGCACATCCCCGACCCCATCCGCTTCAAGCGCCGCCTGGCGGTGACGATCCAGGCGCTGGGCTGGCGAAGCGACGAGTACGCGCGCTTCATGCCGCTTCAGGACGACATCGCCTCCGTGGCTTACTGGTACGCGGCCCTGCCCACAGGTCCGTTCCCGGCCCTCCCGGGACGGGCCGGGCTGGAAATCGTGTGACTGGCGGGGGGGGGCGCAGCCATCGATCTGGGAACCGCCCACCGATTTTCGGCCCTGCCAGGCGTGACGGGCTGGGATAAACCCCCCTCGAATTCACATTGCTTGCGGCACCCGATTTGCCACCTGAAGCTCCCGCAGACGACGTGGAGGCCGTATATCGGCGGCTACCGGTTTTGCGCCGTTCCGGCATGTGCCGGGCTCTGGTAAGAGTGAAGCGGTACGCGCGTCGCGGCGGCGCGTGCCATGGACAAGATGTCGCCGCACGCCCCGGCTCATTCCGAAGGAGACCTTTGATGAAACGTTCCGACTTATACAAGCTGCTTGCGGTTCCCGCGGTGGCAGGCCTGTTGATCGGCGTCGGCTGTGACGACGGCGACGACGTGGCGGATACGTACGACGATTCCACGATGACCACTCCGCGTGAGCCGGGCACTCCCGGCGGAACCCCTGACGCAACAACCCCCCCGACTGACACCGGCCGGACCGCCGGGGCCGAGATGGGCGGGCAGATGGATCAGCAGATCGAGCAGGTCACGACGCGCATTGAGAACCTGCGTACACGTGCCGAGCAGAACACGGAGGCGGCCGGCCTGAGTGATCGCCTGGAGACGCTCCAGGAAGCGGTTGAGAATCGCGAGTGGCCGCGCGTGGTCACGACGGTCACCGAGACCCGCAGCATGACCATGCCCGAAGATCTCAAGACCGAGTTCGAGGCCATCGTGACACAGCTTCGACAGATGGATGTGCCGGAGCTGCGCAACCTGCCGGATTCGGATTTCCCCACGGCCCCCGGCATCCCGCCGCCGGATGAGACCGGTGGGGCTGCTGGCGACACTGGCGGTTCGCCCGACGGAGCCTGAGACTTGATCAGCGGCGACATTGCAGGGATGAAGCCAGGGATTCGTTCCGATCCCTGCGCTTCATCCCTGCTTCCGTTGGTCAGTTGCCTACGTAGGCAGTCACTTCCGCGTCGCTGAGCAGGCCGTCGGCGTTGACATCCGCGAGTTGCACCTGGTCGTTGAAGTACGCGGGCCAGCTCAACACGTGCCGCCGATCGGCGGAGACGAGGAACGGAAGGTTGAAGGAAGAGCGGCCCCGATTACGGGCGCCGGCTGTTCCGCGCCGCTGGACGGCGTTGTTGAACTCGATGAGGCCGGCCTCCGACTCGAACTCGATGGGCTGCCGCTGCTCGTTCTTGCGGACGAGGCGGGTGCCGCTGGTGGTGATTAGGCACCCCGCGGCCAACACGGCGGAGGCGGAAAGCGGCAGCAGCAGAAATTTTATCCCGCGGTTCACTGGTACTCCTCAGAGAGGCCGTAAACGCTGTCCCAGACACTACTTGCCCCTACATCCGCGAATCCGCGGGGCGTTGCAGGCCAGGATGGGCTGAAAATTGCTCCTCGGAAGCCGCCGCGGGGGCCGATCAGCCAGCCTTTTTTCGACGTAGAATAGGAAGATGGCAGACCCCCTGAGTAACCGGACGCCGGAGGAAGGGCCCCCAGAGGCCCCCGTCCAGGCCGACGGCGAAGCCTCTGACCTGCGCCGCCGTCTCGACTACGACGTGATCGAGCCCGTGGGCTGGCGAGTGGTCATCCGCAAGGATGACAATCGCCGACAGACCAAGAGCGGCATCGTGCTGCCCGACAGCCGGGAAATCCCGGTGATCACGGGGCGGATCGTGGCGGTCAGCCGCGAGGTGGAGGGCGATACGGACGTTCCGCTGCGTGTGTACGACAAGGTGCTCTTCGACCCGCGAGAGGCGATACCGGTGGAGCTGGAGCACGACAACCGGCTCTACGTGGTAAACGTGGACCACGTGCTGGGCGTCTTTCGCCGCACGCGGACGCAGGCCGAGGATCAGCCCGCGGCGGAAGAGCCATCGGTCGACGAGGAGGAGGAGCTGGATGAGGAGGAGGATTGATCCGCGCGGTCGCGGCCGGTGGCTAGTGATCAAAGGAGCTGTCTGTTGGAAGACATGAGTCAAGCAAAGAAGTCGAAGGTTGTCGCCCTGGTGGGGCATTGCGGTCCGGACAGCAGCTTCCTGCGCATGGCGGTGAGCGGCGCTGCGCCGGGGACGCGCGTGGTTCTGGTCGATAGCGACGAGGACTTGGAAGCGGTGCTGCAGGAAGAGCAGGCGGACCTGTTGATGCTGAATCGCCGGCTGGACTATGGATTTGAAACGTCCGACGGGATGTCGCTGCTGGTGCAGATCCGGGAAAAATGGCCGCGGCAGAAGGTGATGATGATCACAAACTACCCAGACGCGCAGCAAGCAGCGGAGTCGGCCGGGGCGTTGCCGGGCTTCGGCAAACGCGAAATCGGATCCGACAGGGCCAGGCAGCGCATCACCGTGGCCCTGAACGGGGCGGAATAGCAGTCAGATCAGCTCATCCTGCTCAATAATGACATCGTAGAGCTCGCGGGCGTTCTTTGCCGCCAGCAGGCGCTTGCGCACGCCGGGACTGGACATGATCTTGCTCACGCGGCCCAGCGCCGTGATGTGAGGCCCCGTCTTGTCGGTGGGGCTGGAGAGCAGCCAGATCAGGACCGCCGGCTTACCGTCGACCGAGCCGAACTCAATCGGTTCCCGGGCGCGTCCGATCGCCATGACCAGGTGATTCACACCGTCAGTCTTGCCGTGCGGAATGGCCAGGCCGTCGCCGATGCCCGTGGAACGGGTGGCCTCCCGTTCAAGCACCGCCTGGCGGACCCGCGCCAGATCCTTGATCTCGCCGTTCGCTTCGAGCAGGTCGATCAGTTCTTCAATCGCCGCGATCTTGTCTGTGGCGATGAGCGGCAGCTTGATGTTCTCAGGTTTCAGAATGTCGGTCAGTCGCATGGCGGAAGCCGATGACGCAGTTGAAGACGCGGCCAGCCACAACTCCGGTCTGGGACCGCACCGGCAAATTGAACCGGCGGGAGCAACCTCAGCGGCCGCGCCCGCCTGACAGCGGCGATCCTAGACCCCCCGGGTGGGGCGAGCAACGACCAGAATGCCGCACCCTTGCGCCGACGCCGCCCCTATGTGCCGAAGATGCGGTCCCCAGCATCCCCCAACCCGGGCAGAATGTAGGCCTTTTCATTAAGCTCCCGGTCGATCGCCGCCGTGTAGATGGGGATGTCGGGGTGATTCTCGTGCAGGTGCCGGATCCCCTCCGGGGCGGCCACAAGGCACATGAACTTCATGGCCGAGCCCGCCACGCCGTGCTTCTTGAGGTACCGGATGGCGGCGGTGGCGCTGCCGCCGGTGGCGAGCATGGGATCGACGACGATGACCTCTGTCTCGCCGATGTCTGGCGGGAGCTTCTGGTAGTAGGCGATGGGTTCGAGCGTGGTCTCGTCGCGGCGGAGACCCAGGTGCCCGACGCGGACGTCGGTGAGTACGCGCATGACGCCGCTGGTCATTCCCAGGCCAGCGCGCAGCACGGGGACGAGCGTGACCGGGCGGGCCAGGGCGTAGCCGGTGGTCTTCTCCAACGGCGTCTGCACTGGCCGCGGGCGCGTGGGCATGCTGCGGGTGATCTCGTAGGTCATCAGCATGGCGATCTCCTCGAGAACCGTGCGGAACTGCCGGTGGTCGGCGGCGTAGTCGCGCAGCTCGGTGAGCTTGGTGCGGATGACGGGGTGATCGATGGTGAAAACGGACATGGGCAACGGGGGATACGATAGCCGGTCGCCATTCCACGTGCACGGGCCTCACATGGCGGATCCCTCATCTACGCAGAGATTCACGACCCGGGTTGTCGATTACGTGGCCGCGCGCCCCGGCTACTCGCGTGGGATCATCGCGAATCTGCGGGACGTGGGTGCGATGGTGGAAAAGCCGGTGGTGGCGGATGTGGGCAGTGGGACGGGCTTAAGCAGCGCCCTGTTCCTGCAAGCCGGCTGCCGGGTTCTTGCCGTCGAGCCCAATACCGCCATGCGTGCCGCCGCAGAAGAGCGCTTTGCGGGGCAGGAGAAGTTCACCAGTGTCGCCGGGACGGCCGAGGCCACAACGCTGCCCGCGGCCAGCGTGGACCTGGTGGCGGCGGGGCAGGCGTTTCACTGGTTTGATGCCGAGGCGGCGGCGGAGGAGTTTGGGCGGATCCTGCGGCCCGGCGGCTGGGTGACGCTGTTCTGGAACACGCGGGACCACGAGGCGACGCCTACCATGCGTGATTTGGAGTCGCTCGTCCGCCGCTTCGGCACGGATTACGACTCGGTGCACCACGAGCAGTTGCCCGCATCGCGCCTGGCGCTGGTCTTGCCGCGGGACCGCCGGAAGTTCGTGATGCCCAATAGCCAGCGGCTGGACTTGGCGGGCCTCCAGGCGCGGCTGCTGAGC
>JBGTBZ010000487.1:0-2003 GCA_041749155.1 Phycisphaerae bacterium | reverse complement strand
GCAACAGCTCCAGGCCGGCATCGCCGACCCGGCCACCCGCGAGACGCTTGCGGGTCCAGCCGCTACGGCGCTACGAAGCCTCGAGACACAACTGTGCATCTAAGCCGTCGCTTGAAGCGACTCATCGCACGACTGATCGAGCCGGCGCGGGTAACCGCCCTGCTGGCGGGTCGGCCCTACTGCGGCCAGCTCCTGGCTGTGGAATCGGGCCGGAAGCAATCGCCGGGCCGCCTGTAGGCCTCGCACAAACTCATCGGTGCAGCGCCGCACCGCTCCCTGCCTGTGCAAGGTCGCCTGCAAGCTCGCGCGCCCTAATATCGACCCATGATCACTCGATTTGCTGGCGGCCTCTTCGCCGCCCTGCTTGTGGCGGCGCTCATCGCCGTTCCGGTACTTGCGATCCGTAGTGCCAACCCAGCGCCCGAACAACTGCCCGTGCGGGCCGGCGATACCGAAACATCGGGCGCGGGTGACTCCGACACAGATGTGCAGGAAGAAGAGGGCAACGGTCCGCCATGGGCGAAGGAGGGCGAGGGGCCGCCTTTCGGTAACGCCTGGGGACACGGCCGAGGCAACGACGACAACGAGCAAGACGAAGATGACGACGATGGCGAAGGTCCGCCATGGGCGAAGGACGGCGACGGCCCGCCATTCGGCAACGCCTGGGGGCACGGCCGCGGAAACGACAAGAACGATCCCGACGACGACAAGGATGGCAACGGTCCGCCATGGGCGACGAAAGGCGACGGCCCGCCGTTCGGCAACGCCTGGGGATACTGGCTCAACAAAGGCGGCCACGAGGCGTGCGAGCGCATGGCGGCCCGCATGCAGGCCCATCCAGGCAAGGGCCCGCCGGTCGACCTTCGTGACCGCATCACAAGCGAATTGGGCTGCGACCTGCCCCGATAGCTCTCGCCGAGGGAGCCTCGGCTACGTCGCCTCGTTCAGTTCGTGTAGCTCGAGGCGGTTGACCCCGCCCGGGTCCGGTGTCGTGGTGACCAGGACGACTGACATCTGCTCATCGCGCGGTATCAGGTCCTGAGCGCGAGCCGCCTGCTCCATCCGCTTGATGAGCGGCTCACCCGTGTGGTTCGTGCCCAGGACGAGCGGAATCACAGCGTTGCGCACCGTCAGCCGCCGGGCCGGCACGGGGCTGGGCGTGAAAGCCACGATAGGCAGCTTCGGCCGTAGCAGGGACAGCATCTGGGCAGTCGTTCCCGAGCGGGTGAAGCACCAGATGGCGCGTGCCCCTGGGTACGCGTCCGTGAGCGCGTGGGCGGCGTGGACAATGGCCTGCGGGTGATTCGCCACTGGCGGGAGGAAGGTGGCAGGGATATCGTCGGCACCGTCTCGTTCGGTGGCGAGGCATATGGCCGTCATTGCCGCCGCTGCCTCGACGGGATGGTCACCGATGGCAGTCTCGGCCGAGAGCATCACCGCGTCCGCTCCGTCGAGGACAGCGTTGGCAACGTCACTCACCTCGGCCCTGGTGGGCCGGACGGCGGTGGTCATCGATTCCAGCATCTGGGTGGCCACGATGCTGAACGCGCCGCGCTGGCGCGCCACCTCGATGAGCCGCTTCTGCACCATGGGCACGTCCTGGAACGGCAGGTCCACACCCAGGTCGCCCCGGGCGACCATCACGCCATCCGCCGCGCCGACGATCTCATCGAAGTTGTCGACAGCCTGCCGCGTCTCAATCTTGGCCACGATCGGCGGACCGTCGGCGGGCAGCAGCGCACGCAGCGCTTCGACATCGGCGGCGGTCCTGACGAACGACTGGGCGATCATGTCGGCCCGCAGCTCCAGGGCTCGTGGAACCGCCGCCCGGTCCTCATCGGTCAGGGCCTCGCCGGTCAGGCGATGGCTGGGCACATTGACCCCCGAGCGGGTCCGTATCACGCCGCCGTGAACGATCATCGTCTGGACAACATCCTGCTCCGAGCCGACGACCCGCAGCTCGACTGCCCCGTCGGCAAGCAGCACCCGATCCCCCGGCTGTA
>JBGTBZ010000486.1:0-4849 GCA_041749155.1 Phycisphaerae bacterium | reverse complement strand
CCCTGCGACTGCGGCCCGGGGCCCGCCGCTGGGGGCAGCGCGTCCACGAGCTCCGCCATGCGCTTGCGCGTCGCCTCGTCCGGCAGGCGGCCGATGCCGCCGCCGATGTTGTCGAGCATGTGCGCCGGGTTCGTCGTCCCGGCGCGAACCAGCGTGACCGCCGGGTGGCTCACGACATACTTCAGGAAGAACTGCGCCCAGGTTGTGGCGTCGAACTCGGCCGCCCATTCCGGCAGCGGCCTGTCGCCGGCGCGCTTGAAGAGCGCGCCGACGCCGAAGGGGAAGTACGCCACCACGCCAATCTTCCGCTCCTGCGCCAGCGGCAGGATCGTCTCCTCCGCGCTGCGCTTGTCGATGCCGTAGTGGACGCCGATGAAGTCGATCGGCTCGGTGCGCATGATCTCTTCCATCCGCGGGTAGAGCTGGTCCACGATCGCCGTCGCCGCGATGTACCGGACGCGCCCCTCCTTCTTCATCTCCGCCAGATAGGCGAATTGCGCCGGGTCGGCCTGGGCCCCCAGCTGGACGAGGTCGAGCTTGTCCACCTTGAACCGCCCGAACAACGACTCGATCTGCGCCTTGGCGGCGGCGGCGGCGTCGGCTCCGGGCTTCGGCGGGCCGGAGGGCATGCTCCGCAACCCCAGGAAGAGCTTCTCCTGAACCCCCAGCTCGGTCACAACCTTGGCGACGAGGTCCTCCACTCCGGGCACCGAGTTGTGCATCGTGTCCAGAAACCGGCCGCCGTTGTCCAGCAGCGTCCTGAGGACCTCCGTGAGGGCGACGGGGTCCTGGTTCGTGTTGTTCTGGAACTGGACGCCGATGACCGGGAGCTTCTCACCGGTCGAGGGGATGGCCCGCTGGATGAGGCCCTCCGACTGCTGGAGGGCGCCGAGAAGCTTCGACCCGACCGCCAGCGTGGCGCCGGCGCCGGCCGCCATTCCAAGAAACTTGCGACGGTTGATCATTCGATTCTCCTCATCCTCGGCGGGTCCACGCGGGAGTTGCGCCGCGGGCTTGATGCGACCCGGGCGGCCGGCGGACGTGGCGCTTCTCAAGCTACCGCCTGCCCGCACTCGCGGTCAAGACAAAATAGTACGATTCGTAATATTTTTCGAATCAGCGGGCGACGCACACCCGGCCCTGGGGTCCGAGGCCTTCCCACCCACCTTTTCGCGGTTCATCGAACCACCGGTCAGCCCCCACCCGGCGCCACGACCTCGAGCTTGATCCGGTCCGGATCCTCGCAGAAGAGGGCGTAGTAGGTGGAAGACGTGGCGTACGGATAGCGGTCGTCGTACAGCAGCGTGCCGCCGGAATCCTTCAGCCAGGCCCGGATCTCGTCGACGTGCGCGCGAGACCTGCCCCTGAACGCCAGGTGGTTCAGGCCCACCCGCTTGCGGTTCATCCACGAATGCAGTCGCAAGTTGCAAGTCGGCAGAACTTGTCCGCACAAGCTGTGGCGTTGACAACGACTGAACCCACTGTAAGGCATTCACCGGAAGCGTCTCGCCGGGGACGAGCCGATACCCCCGACCATCCTTGCGCGTCGCGAGGCCGCCGGGGACCATGAACTCGTTCAACTCACAGCCCCGGCACAACACGATGCACCGGCCGTCCGGAAGCCGGAACTCGGGGAACGTGGCGGCCGGGTCGAAGCGAACGACCGACTCGGGCAAGCCGCCGCAGACGAAGCATGTTGCGACGTCGCGCACTTCCAAGTGGTTAAAGACATTGAACGTGTCCCACCTGAACGTCCTCACTTCGCCGAGCCGTGCGGTGCAAGAACGCTCTTCAAATATTTGACCGCGCCCGCGCGGCCGTCGTTCTGAGCCAGTTCGATCGCGGTCTTGCGGTTCTTGTCCTTCAGCTCCAATCTGGCACCGGCGGCTACCAGTACTTTGAGCACGGGAACGCTGCCTCGCATTGCCGCCCACATCAGCGCCGTCCAGCCGTGCTCCCCGGCCGTGTCGAGTTTGGCCCCGGCATCGATGAGCGCCTGGGCGATACCGGACGATTTTGAGACAGCCGCGAGCATAAGGCACGTCGCCTTCCCCGTGTCGGCAGCGTTCGGATTGGCCCCGTGTTTCAGCAGCAACTTCGCCACCTCCTCGCGGCCGGCACTGCACGCGAAAGTCAAAGCGGTGTTCTGGTTCATTCCCCGCTGCTCGAGCTTCGCCCCGGCAAGAATGAGTGCGCGGACGTTCTCCAGGTGTCCCCGTTCGGCCGCCGCCATCAGCGGCCAGCGATCCGAACTGCTCTTGTTCGGATCCGCCCCTGCAGCCAACAGCAACTGGACGAACTCCGGATCGGGTTTCCGCGCGGCTTCCTCGATCGGGTAGTTCTTCCACTTGTCTTGGCCGTTAGGATCGGCACCCTCCTCAAGCGCGCGCTTCAAACCCGCCGGAGTTCCTTTCGCGATGGTCCGAAAGAGCGGTGGTGTCGCCATGAAAATCCGTTGCTGCCCACGATTTTCGTAGGAACCCTTCAAAAACGGCAAGACTTACGTCCCTGTTCGCCTTCCCTATGGAAGGCACGGAATCGAGCAATACCCAAGCCCCTAACGAGCCCGCCTTGCTCCTCGGGCCCAGCTTGCCGCGGCCCCTGGAAACCCCCGGCATCGGCGGCGAATTCTGCGGAAAATCGCTCCTTCCGTCCGATAAGCGCGGTGTGGACGACTCCATCTACCGCCTCCGCGACCGCGATCTGCTTACCCTCGCCGTCCTGGCCCTCCTGGCCCTGGGCGCCGTCATGGTCCAGTCCGCCGCCATGAACGTCGGGACAAGCTCCATCTGGCACTGGAGCGAACGCGGCACACGCCACGCCCTCTACGCCGCCCTGGCCCTGCTCAGCTTCGTCACCGCCAGCCGCCTCGACTACCGAAAGCTCGCCGGGCAAACCTGGCTCTCCTCCCCCGCCGTCTGGGCGATGGCCGCCGCCATCGCTCTTTGCGCCGCCGTCCTGCTGCCGGGCGTGGGGAGCGTCGTCAACGGCGCCCGGCGGTGGATTGCCCTGGGGCCGGTGAACATCCAGCCCAGCGAGGTGGCCAAGTGGGCCGTCGTGCTGTTCCTGGCCTGGCGGCTTTCGCGGCCGGGGATGAGCAGCTTCATAGGCGGGTTTCTGCCCACCTGCGCCATCGTCGGCGTCGCCTGTCTGCTCGTGGTGCTGGAGGATTTCGGCACCGCCGCGCTGATCGGCCTGTCGGCCTTCGTGATGCTCATGGCGGGGCCGACGCGGTGGTGGCATTTGGCGATCAGCGTCCCCCCCGCCCTTGCCGCCGGCGTGGCCTTCATCGCGATCGAGCCCTACCGCTGGCGGCGCATGACCAGCTTCCTGGACCCGTTCGCAAGCCCCGAGACCGACGGCTACCACATGATCCAGAGCCTCTACAGCTTCGCCGGCGGCGGGCTGACGGGCACGGGCCTGGGCAACGGCGTGCAGAAGCTGGGCTACCTGCCCGAGGACACGACCGACTTCATCTTCGCTGTCATCAGCGAGGAGCTGGGGCTCTTCGGCGCGGGGCTGGTGGCGGTGCTGTACCTGACGATCCTGCTCGTCGGCTACAGCGCGAGCCGCCGCGCCCCCAGCGCCTTCGGTCGGCTGCTGGCATTCGGCACGGTCGCCACCCTGGGCCTCCAGGCGAGCCTGAACATCGCCGTCGCCACCGCCAGCGTCCCCACCAAGGGGATGAGCCTGCCCCTGGTCTCCGCCGGCGGCAGCGGACTGGTCATGACCGCCATCATGCTTGGGCTGGTCTACAGCGTCTGTCGCGGCGAAACCAGCCGCCTGTCATCGGCGGGCGAGGACGACTTCCACCAAGCCCTGTTCTCCCGCTACGAGCCGGAAGAAGGCGTGATCGAGGAGGATGACGAGGACGAGGAGGAACTCCTTGTCGATGACGAAGACGAATACGACGACGACGAGTTCGAGGACGACGAAGACGACGATGACGACATGGAGCGTCGCGCCGCTTAGACTTCCCCTCCTCATCACTTCGACGTTGGATTTTCGACGTTCGACGTTCAACGTTCGATGTTGGATGTTCGCCCCCCGGCGCGGGGCCTTGAATATCCAGCATCGCACATCAAAGTGCCCGGAAACCGCCCCCACGCCGCCCCAGTTGACCCCCGCCCCCCGCTCTGTTCATCTGTACCCGGTTGACCACCCCCTCTGACAAGTCAAAAACCGTCCTCTTCGCCGGCGGCGGCAGCGGGGGGCACCTGTATCCGGGCGTGGCCGTCGCCCAGGCCCTGCGCGAGCTTCGGCCGGACCTGTCGCCGCTGTTTCTCTGCACCGAGCGCGACATCGACCGCGCGATCCTCGAGCCCACGGGCTTCGAGTACCTCGCCCAGCCGATCGTCCCCCCGCGAAAGAGCGTCGGCGGGCTCCTGCGGTTCTGGTCTAAGTGGCGATCCACAAACGACTTAGTCCGCGGCGTGCTGATCGACCGATGGCCCGCCGCCGTCCTCGGCCTCGGCGGATACGCCGCCGGGTCCGCCGTCAAGATCTGCGCCAAGCAGAAGCTGCCCGCCGCCATCCTCAACCCGGATGTCGTACCCGGCAAGGCCAACCTCTACCTGATGGACTACTGCCGCACCGTCTTCTGCGGCTTCGACGCGACGCTTAATCACATCCCCGCCGGCCATCGCGGCAAGTGCAGCGTCGTCGGCTGTCCCCTGCGGACCGACCTTTCGCCGCTTCCGCCGCGCGAGGAGGCGGCGCGTCGCCTGGGCCTCGACCCGATCCTGAACACGCTCGTGGTCACCGGCGCGAGCCAGGGAGCCAAGACCGTCAACGACGCCGTCCTGGAGACACTTTCCCGCATCCTCCACGACGGCACGCGCACCGGCGG
>JBGTBZ010000485.1:0-14127 GCA_041749155.1 Phycisphaerae bacterium | reverse complement strand
GGGCGTGCCGGACTTGGCGCTGCTGGCGGGCCTGGCCGAAGCCGAGGGCCCCGCCATGCGGATGCAGCAGAGCGTGATCAACGGGGTGAGCGTGATCAACGACGCCTACAACGCCAACCCTGCGAGCATGTCGGCGGCGCTGCAGACCCTGCGCGACCTGCCGCACGCCGGCGGGCAGAAAGTAGCGGTGCTGGGCGACATGCTGGAGCTTGGCCCGGAGAGCGATCGCTATCACCGCGAAGCCGGGCGGATGGCGGCAGGCTCGGAACTGGACCTGCTGGTGTGCATCGGCCCCGGCGGATCGCTGATCGCCGCGGGCGCGGTGTCGGCGGGCTTCAGCGGCGAGCGGGTCTACTGCTTCGGCAGCGCCGAGGTTGCGGCGGAGGAGATCGAGCAGGTTGTCCGCCCCGGGGACCTAGTGCTGCTGAAGGGCAGCCGCGGGATGCGGCTGGAGCGCGTCGCCCAGGGGCTTGCTCCGAAGCTGCGGCTGGCGATATGAACCCACGGCTGCCCCACGGGCGACGAATGAGCTAAGGTAACGCCTGTGAGCCCGACGACCTCGCCGCCGACCGTAACTGTCCGCCCCGCGGGGCTGGAGGACGCCCCGCGCCTGGCGGAGCTTTTTGATCAGTACCGGATGTTCTATGCCCAGCCGTCACGGCTGCCGCGGGCGCAGGCGTTTTTGCGAGAGCGTTTGGAGCGTGGCGATTCAAGGATCTTCGTGGCGGAGCACGAGGGGCGGATCGAGGGGTTCGTGCAGCTATATCCGTCGTTCTCGAGCCTGTCGATGGGGCCGATCTGGGTGCTCAACGACCTGTACGTGGATCCGGAGGCCCGTGGCGCGGGCGTGGGTTCCGCCCTGCTGGAGCGCGCTCACAAGTTGGCGGAGGAGACCGGCGCCGCCCACATGACGCTGGCGACGGCGCGCGATAATCGGTCTGCGATCGAGCTTTATGGCAAGATGGGGTGGCAGACGGATGACGCGTTCCTCCACATGTATCTGCCCGTGAAGGACAAGGCGGGCGGGAATGAGGAATGAGGAAATCAGAATGACGAATGCCGGAGGGTGAGCTTCGTCGCTTGGGGTTCGTTCGAATGGAGCATGGATGCTCTACTGGCTGATTCAATCCAATCTGGACTGGCTCGAGCAGACGCCCTTCGGCTTCCTGCGCGTCGTGACGTTCGCGGAGTTCCAGGCGGTGCTGGCGACGCTCGCGGCCTTTGTCGCGGTGCTGATGCTGGGCAATCCGATGATCGGCTGGCTGCGCCGGCAGAAGATCGGCGACAACCCGGACTTCGACAACGCCGATCTCAACGAGAAGATGAAGGGCAAGGCCGGCGTCCCCACCATGGGGGGCCTCTTGATCATCTCCGCCATCGTCGCGGTCACCCTGCTGCTGGCGGACCTGGGCAACTTCTATGTGCAGATGGGCCTGATCTGCCTGCTGTGGCTGGGCGCGGTCGGCGCCGCCGACGACTGGCTGAAACTCACAGCGTTCCGCAAGCAGCGCGGGCGACAGGGCCTGACCAGCCGGGAGAAGCTGGCCTTCCAGGTCGGACTGGCGGTGCTGATCGGCGTGTTCGCCTGGCGTCACGGGTTCGCCATCGGCCCGGCGACGACGCTGTATGTCCCGTTCTTCAAGCATGTTGCGATCGAGCTGCCGCTGTGGGGCTTCGTGCTGATCGCGGTGCTGGTAATCGTGGGCAGCAGCAACGCGGTGAACCTGACGGATGGCCTGGACGGCCTGGCGGCGGGCTGCATGGCGCTGGTGGGCTTCGCGTTCCTGCTGCTGACGCTGATCATCGCCGACGCGCGCCTGGCGGACTTTCTATTGTTTCATCACATCCGGCAGGTTGACCAGATGGTGGTGTTCTGCGGGGCAATCGTGGGGGCGAGCCTGGGCTTCCTCTGGTTCAACTGCCACCCGGCGCGCGTGTTCATGGGCGACACGGGAAGCCTGGCGCTGGGCGGGCTGATCGGCTACGTGGCCCTCGTGATCCGCCAGGAGCTGATGCTGCTGCTGGTCGGCGGGATCTTCGTGGCGGAGGCGCTCTCCGTGATGCTGCAGGTGGGGTGGTTCAAGTTCACGAAGAAGCGGTACGGGGCGGGCCGGCGGATTCTCCTGATGGCGCCGCTGCACCATCATTTCCAGAGGAAGGGGTGGAGCGAGACGCAGACGACGGTGCGTTTCTGGCTGATCGGCGCGATGCTGGCGGCGATGGCGCTGGCGACGGTGAAGCTGAGGTGAGCTGGACTGGCGGGCTTTGATCACTCCTCGATCGGCCTGCGGTACGTCTTAGGGAGAATCAGGTCGGGTGGGATGCCGGGGAACACCTGGGCCAGCGTCTGCGAGTTCACGCGTGAGCCCTCGATGTAGCGCCACTGCGACTGACCCTTCTGCCGCACGCCGAATTGGAAGTTGCCGCTCTCGGCCCGGCGATCACCGGCACGAAACACCGTCTTTGTCGGCACGACCACGAACTCGAGGTCCTGACTGGATGCGAACACCGGGTCACCGGAAAACTCGAACGACTCGACCCCCAAACCCGTGTCGCGGATGCCTGACAGCGAGTCCGCTAGGGCAGTTCGGGCCTTATCTCGCCCCCCCATCGCCTCGATGATCGGCGGATGCGTCAGGTTGAGGATCGTCTCGACATCGAGTTCGTCGCCATAAATGGCCTCATGGATTCGTTGAACGTCGGCTTGAACCACCGCCGGATCGAATGAGACGGCGGCGTGGTCCTGTGACTCCGGCCCGTCACAACCGCCCAGAAGCAAGGCCGCTGCCAGCAGATACAGTAGGCGAGACATGCTCGCATTGTACTGGACGGAACCCATACAGGACTACCCAAAGCGTCCTGGCACGGGGAGGGTGCGAGCCCTTTCAGCCGGACACCGCGACCGCGAACGGGATCGGCTTGCCCTGCTCATCCACCGACACCATCGTCAGCGTCGCCGTCGTCACGGGAACCGTCTGCTGCGACTCGTAGCGCTCCGCCTCGACGTCCACGCGCACTGTGACGCTTTTGGTGCCCAGGCGCGTCGTCGTCGTGTAGAAGGTCACGATGTCACCCAGGTGAACCGGCGCGGTGAAATCGATGTGGTCCATCGCCGCCGTCACCCAGCGGTGGGCGCCGTGGCTGCGGGCCTCGACGAAGCCCGCCTGGTCGATGTACGAAAGAATGACGCCGCCGAATATCGTGCCGTAGTGGTTGGTGTCGCGCGGCATCGTGACGATGCGCAGGGCGGTGCGGCGATTGGAGGCGGGTTCGGGCATCGCGACGATCATACCGGAACTGCCACGCGCCCAGTGCCACGGGTCGCACGCCCGGTGCCACGGGTCGCACGCCGTCTGCGGCGGGAGACCCGCGTCGGGATGCCGGGTACACGGCACGGGTCTCCCGCATCAGCATGCGTGCGACCCGTGGCACCAACAACGCGTGCAACCCGCGAGACGGGCTTCACACCTCCATGATGTCGTGCTCCTTCTTCTTGACGTGCTCGTTGACCTTCTCCTCGTAGCTCTTGAGCAGCTCCTGCACCTGGTCCTTGCCGCGGCTGGCCTCGTCCTCGCTCATGCCGCCGTCCTTCTGCTCGGTGTCGATGTGCTTGTTGGCGTCGCGGCGCGAGTTGCGGATCGCGATCTTGGCATGCTCGCCGTGATCTTTCACCTGCGAAACCAACTGCTTGCGCCGGTCCATGCTCATCGCGGGCAGGGTGATGCGGATCATCTTGCCGTCGCTCTGCGGATTCAGGCCCAGGTTGGCGTCGTTGAGCCCCTTCATGACCGCGCCGATGTCCTGCGGTGTAAAGGGCTTCACGACCAGCGTATTGCCGTCCACGCTGATCTGCGCGATGCTTTTCAGGTCGGTGGGGCTGCCGTAGTAGTCGATCTTGACATACTCCACCAGCGCCGGACTCGGCCTGCCCGTGCGAATGCCGCGCAGCTCGTGGTGAAGGTGCTCGATCGCCTTCTCCATGTGCGATTCGGCCTCGAAAAGTATCTCGTCGATAGGCATGAGTCGCTCCGCTTCAATGACGAATCACGAAACCAGAATGACGAAGCAAATCCGAATGAGCCATATGACGAAGGCGCGGCGCTGATTTCGTCATTCTGGTTTTGTCATTCGTCATTCCTCACGGGTGGATCCTCGTCCCCACCGCCTCCCCCTTCAGCACCCGCTCAATGTTCCCCGCCTTCATAAGGTTGAACACGATGATCGGCATCTTCTGCTCCCGGCACATCGCAAACGCCGCCGTGTCCATCACCTTCAGGTCATCCCGGATCACCCGGTCGAAGCTGATCTCGTCAAACTTCTTCGCATCCGCGTGCTTCTTCGGGTCCTTGTCGTAAACCCCGTCCACCTTCGTCGCCTTCATCAGCACATCCGCCCCGATCTCCACCGCACGCAAAGCCGCGCAGGTGTCGGTCGTCACGAACGGATTGCCCGTCCCCGCCGCCAGGATGATCGCACGACCCTTCTCCAGGTGCCGCACCGCCCGGCGGCGAATGAATGGCTCGCAGACCGTGCTGATCGAGAACGCGCTCATCACCCGCGTCGGCTGGCCCAGGGCCTCCATCGTCTCCTGCAGCGCCAGGGCGTTGAGCACCGTCGCCAGCATCCCCATGTAGTCCGCCGTCACCCGGGGGATGTGGCCGTCCTTGCTGAAGGTCGCCCCGCGGATGAAGTTCCCCCCGCCGACCACCACGGCGAGCTCGACGCCCATCTGCGAGACTTCGTTGCACTGCCGGGCGACCGCCTCGAGGGCGGCGGATTCGATCCCCTGGCCTGCACCCTCGCTGGTGAAGCCCTCGCCGCTGATCTTGAGCAGGATTCGCCCGAAAACCGGCTTGTCCGGGCTGGTAGGGGGTGCTTCTGGCATTCGACGGCGATCATAGCCAAACAGGCCTAACCCGCTAGAGGTGCAACCCCGGGCCCGCCGGGCGATCTAACATTCAGGTGTCCCAGTCCCCGGCACACGGACGCGTAATCCTGCTCGGCCCCCGCGGCAGCGGAAAGAGCGAGGCCGGCGCGATCCTTGCCTCCCGGCTGGGCGTGCCCTTCATAGATCTCGACATCCAGATCCAGCGCAAGGCCCTTAAGCCCATCGCCCGCATCTTCCAGAATGAGGGGGAAGCCGGCTTCCGCGAGATGGAGGCCGACGCCCTCGTCGATGCCCTGGCCAGCGACGCCGGCGTCATCGCCACCGGCGGCGGGATCATCCTGCGCGAGCCCAACCGCCAGCGCCTGATGCACACGGCCGCGGTCCGGGTCCTGCTGAACGCCGACCCCGCCATCCTCTGGCATCGCGTCTCCTCCGATCCGTCGAGCATCGAGACACGCCCCGCCCTCACCCAGCTCGGGGGGGAGGCGGAGATTCGCCACGTGCTGGAGCGGCGCATGCCCTTCTACGAGCAGGTGGCCACGCACCACGTCGATACCTCCGTCCACACGCCGGCGGAGGTGGCCGATGAGATCCTCAGGCTCCTGCAAAGGCCCTGAGGCGCTTGCCGCGAGCCAGCGCCGCAACCCGCCGTTTTCTCGAATCTGCCGCATTCTGCGGCTACTCTGGCGCAGGTGCCTGACGCGATCGACGTGCTGATGCTCGTGTTCCTCTTCGCCCTGGGCGCGTCCGCGGGCTCGTTTCTCAACGTCGTCGTCTTCCGGCTCCCCGGAATCGAGATCCCCCCCACCGCGGGCCCCCTCGAGGCCGCCCGGCGGCAGATCCGCGGGCTCAGCTTTCCCGCCAGCCACTGCCCCAAGTGCCAGTACGTCCTGAAGTGGTATGACAACTTCCCCGTCCTGGGATGGATCTGGCTTGGGGGAAAGTGCCGCCAGTGCCGGCTGCCCATCAGCATCCAGTACCCGCTCATCGAGGCACTCACCGGCCTTCTCTTCGCCGGCTGCTACGCCACTTTCTTCCTCCTCGGCCCGCAATGGGGCCCGCCCACGCCTGCGACTGTCGTGACGCTTTCAGTCCCGAACACCGCTGGGCTCGCGGTGCCGGAGGACCAGGTTCCGCCGGGGATGGTCGTGACCGACGTCGAGCCCGCCGGTGGGCGCGCCCCGCCGGGGCAGGTCAACGTGCGGGCAGTTCTGCGGGCCCAGGCCGCCCTGCAGCGCGATGCCCCGATTCTCGTCATGAGCCTCGTGCTGATCTTCTGCCTTCTGGCGGCAGCATTGATCGATGCCCGACACTATTTCATCCCGCGAAGCTTCAGCTTCATCCCCGCCGTCGTGGGGCTGGCAGTGCACACCCTTTACGACCAGCCGCTGGCCCCGCTGTCGGTGATGGCGGGCCCCGTCGGCTGCGCCTGGGCGATCGGCGGAGGCGTGGGGCTGCTGGTTTCCCTGGCCCTGGTGCGTTTCGGAGCCCTTAAGCGCAGCTTCGCCGATGAGTTGCCCCCGCTCGAGGTAGAGCGTGACGCCGCCGGGGAGGCGGAGCCCACGCCCGAGGAATGGGCACGCATCATGAAGCTCACCCGGCGCGAGATGTGGCGCGAGGTCGCCTTCCTGGCCCTGCCGGTCGGGTTGGGGCTGCTCTGTGCCCTCTCCGCCGCCTACGGGCCGGGGCAGGCCATTTGGGATTCCCTGGCCCAAAGCCGCCCCGCCGCTGCCTTCTGCGGCAGCCTCCTGGGCGGGCTCGTCGGGGGAGGGGTCATCTGGATCGTCCGGGTGCTGGGCAGCCTGGGGTTCGGGCGCGAGGCGATGGGCCTCGGTGACGCCGACCTGATGTTCGGCGTTGGCTGCTGCCTGGGCCTCGGGCCGGCGGGCCTGGCAATGTTCCCCGCGGCCATGGTGGGGCTGATCTTCGCCCTCTATCGCTGGTTTTCGAGCAGCAGACACGAGATGCCCTTCGGACCGTACCTCGCGGTGGCGAGCCTGCTGATGATCCTGATTTGGAACCGGCTGGCGGATTTCCTGCGGCCGAGCCTCGATGGACTGGGTTTTCTGCTGGGTCGGGCGGCCCCGCTGGTGGGGCTGTAGTGGAAATCTTGGAGTAAACTAGGAGCCAATGGCCCTCTCCGACTCTCTGCTGAAAATCTGGATCTGGACGAAGATCACCCTGCTGGTCCTGGTGGTGCTCTATACGGTGGCCTTCGCCTGGTCCAACAGCGACGAGACCATCAATGTCTGGCTCTTCTTCGGTCGTGAGCCGCAGGTGAACGTCCTGGTCGCCCTGCTGGGGGCCTTCGCCCTGGGCTCGCTGATGACCATCCTGATCCGGGCCGTCTTCAGCACCGTCCGCCAGATGCGAAAGAGCCGCGAGCGGACACGGACCCACCGTCTGGAGCGGGAGATCGCCGACATGCGCACCAAGGCCTCCACCCTCCGCACGCGAGAGCCGGAAGCCTGAGACCCGCCACCAGGATGTTCAAAATCTTCGGGCTCCAGGGTCCCCGGGCTTGCGTCTTGCCCCGCGGGCACTATGCTGGGGCCGATAACTTGCCGCCGACCATCGGGTTGGCCGCCGGCACTCAACGGATGAGGCCGGTTCGCGAGGGTGATTCCAGCCCCCGCTTTCGCGCGTCTCTCGAAAGGAGTCGAACCATGAAGCGCGTTCCCTTTGGCGCCACCTCCGGCGTCGCCGCCCTCGGCCTCATCTCGGCCACGCTTCTTGCCGGCGGCTGTCAGAACTCGATGTACGAGGAAAATGCCGCTCTGCACCACCAGAACCGGCAATTGCAGACCTCGCTTTCCGCCACCAATGACGAGCTGCAGATCCGGCCCACTCAGGCCCAGGTCGCCAGCCTCCAGCAGGCGGTGGCGGAGCGGGACCGGATGATCCAGGAGCTCGAGGCGCGGCTCAACGCCCCGCGCGAGGACGGGTCCCCCGGCCCCGACTTCGGCGATGGTGTGACCGTCGGCGTTGACCAGTACGGCAACCTGACCATGGACATTGCCGGCGACGTGCTCTTCGCCAGCGGCAGCACCAAGCTCAACAAGGCCGCCGAGGACACCCTGGCCCGCATCGCCGACATCCTCAAGAACGACTACTCGGCCAACGCCATCCGCATCGAGGGTCACACCGACACCGACCCGATCAGCAAGACCAAGAACCTGTACGCCGACAACCGCGACCTTTCGCTCCAGCGGGCCTACTCGGTCACCAAGTTCCTCGAGGGCAAGGGCCTGCCCCCGGCGAAGATCGAGACCGTCGGCCACGGCGAGCACAAGCCCGTCGGCAGCAACAAGGCCCAGAACCGCCGCGTGGTGATCACGGTGGTGAAGCCGGCTTGAAAGAGTTGTTGATCGCGAATCCGAAGGAAGCGCCCGAGCCGTTCGCTCAGGGCGCTTCTTCTTTCCGTTCGTGCAATCAAAAGCCCGGGTCGGTGGCGCGCGTGCGCAGACCGTCATCGAATGGAAGAATACTGCGAATGTCCCCTTCCTTGACAGGACGTACTGATGTGTCGAAATAACCTACGTTCGCTCGTCCACCATGACGCGCATCAGTGATGCGCTGCTGCTCTCGCCGGGGCAGATGCGCCGGCAACCAGACGTCATGATATTGAGGCGCATAGATGCCATCGCGTCCGTTAAAATCCACGCCTGTCAGATCGGCCGATTCAAGGAGCCAATACACGTTGGCCGGGTTCTTTATGCGGGCGAGTCTGACTGGACCATCGGGACGCCAGAGCGGAAACGTGTCGAACGCGAACGCGTTCACTGCGTAGCAGCCGGGGATGTCGCCGACTAGAGGATGAGATGGACACTGGTACACGCCGTGTTGATGCGTCAATGCTACACCGTCATCATCCCAGTTGGCTGTCGGGTCCACGTACGGGCCCAGCAACACCATCCAGTAGGGCCGCGTTACGACGTCAAGGACTTCGTGGCTGCGCGGCACCCATCCCTCGTTGTCATTGGCGTACAGGTTCATGGCGCTGCCGATCTGACGCAGGTTGGAACCGCATGCCTGCATGCGCGCCGATTCTCGAGTGCGGGCGAGGGCCGGCAGCAACAGCGACAGCAACAGCGCCACGATGCCAATTACCACGAGCAGTTCGACGATTGTGAAGCCGGCTGGAGCAGCGGCGACACGCGGGTTGGTCGAGACTCGAGCCACCAGTGCGTCGCCAACTGGGGATGTCGCCTTCGTTGAGCGGTGTTGCAGTGCGATCACGGTTACCAACAGAAGCACGAGACTTCCGGAGCGCAGCAATGCTACGGCGGACAAACTCTCTGGACGACCGACTCCGAAGCAGCCGCAGTCAATCTTCAGGTCCCGCACGAGGGCGCTGGCAACGGCGAACGTAAAGGCGACGCCCAGAGCCAGGCCGAGCAACGCCGCCGCTTGCCGGAACACGCCGCAAATCAGGGCTGTGCCGATGACGAGTTCGATGAACGGCAAAATGGCGGCGAATCCGACGGCCAAACCCCGGGGGAGCAACTCGTAGGCGAGAACGTCCGCGAGCAGAGCGAACGGGTCGTTAATTTTCAGAGCGCCCGTCAGAACGAAGATTGCCCCAAGGCACGTTCGGGTGATCGTCTCAAAAGCAACCGCGGCCATCGACGACGACTTCATTGAGCCTCCATCTGTTGGTAGGCCTCGTAACCCTCTGGAACGACGAAAGTACTCTCGTAGCCTAATTCCCACAGGCGCCCACCAAGCTTGTCCGACAACGGGCATCCACTGCTCTGGCAGTAGATGACGAACTCCTGAGACTTCCCATACCGGGACAGGAAGTCCATCAGATTCGCGTCGGTGATCGTGGCCGGTACGTTGATCGCGCCCGCAATATGCCCGGCGGCGTAATCAGATAACGCGCGCGCGTCAATGAGAACGGCTCCGTCTTCCAGCATTGGGGCGATATCGTCAATCGCCAGCTCCGGAGCGAACGCATAGTACCGCGCCGCCTCGATCTGCCGGCGAAGTTCAGGATGCGCAATATAGCCATCAATCACGTGGTAGCCAGCGGAAAGGCTGCTTCCAACTAGAAGAAGCAATCCACAATGGGCAGCGACCTGCCGGGGATGCTGAAGCCGAATTGACTCCACGTCGCGCCGCGCGCGACCAACCGCAATCGTGGCGCCGACCACGACTCCAATCGATGCCACACCGAGGGCGACCAGCCAGAGTTGCCATCCGACTACGGCGGTTCGCGTGGCATCACCTATCAGAATCGCACGACCGTCCCAGTATAGCCGCATCTCATCGGCACGGATTCTGACTGGCTCATGCGGCGGGCTGACAACTATGAAGCTGTCCCCATCGAACCCGGCACAGAAAACCCAATGATCGTAGACTCCTGAGTCTGTATCACTCTTAACGTGAAGGATCGCCTTTCCGCCGTAGCTGCGCAAATCTCCAACGCTCATCGAGACGACGCCGTCTGCCGAGAGTCCCAATGACCTGGCTGCCTCCTCTAGACTCCGCATCGAGCTGCCGTCGGGCGTATCAATGAACTGCTTCCGCATTCGCCGATATTCGTAAACGTCGCCGAGGCCCTCCAGCCTCGCCGCTGCATAGACTGCTGACACGCCGCAATAAGGCCCCCAGGTTCTGACGCTGGCATCCGAGACGTAGGGAGGATCATCGGCATACAGCAGCGGTGCGACGAACAGCATGGCCGCTCCTGCTGCCAGGAACCGCCCTGCCCAGTGCTGGACATGGACCCCGTTCACACCCTCCTCCTTCGCCACGCGATGAGAGCGGCGCCGCACAATCCGACCAATCCGAGCATCAGGAGCAGCAAGATGAGCGAATTGTTCCGCCACCACGACGCCCCCGCAGCGCCTGGAGGAGTTCGCAGTCTCTCGGCCACAGCGTCAATCTTTGCCGCTGAGTATGATCCATCGTCTGGGACGGCCTCACCGCCGTACCAGACCCAAGGGCCCATCTCCACGCGATTCGTACCCGTTATAAAATCTACCGGCGATCCTTCGGGAATCCCGGTCAAGCGAAGCTGAGCGGCGGCCGCCCCTTCCTGCAATCTTACCGGAGGGGTGCGTCGCAGTGCGCGATCCACAAGAGAGGTCGTGCCGCGGCTGCCATACTCAAGCGTCACCTCGACACGGGCATTCAGGGCAACCAATCCCGCGTCGGAGTCCTGGAAGTCGCCGAACTCGATCACCGTATCGATGCTTATAATTTGATCCTCCGCCGGCGTATCCCTCCCGGTTGTGATCGGAAGGGTCTCCTCGTTGACGCGGTCGCCAATCTCCTGGTGCAGCAGGAGCCGCACCAGCCGCCCATTTTCCAACCGGAGCTCTATGTCTCCGTATTCGCTGCGACCGCGAATAACTGCGCCGGGAGCATCCGATGGCGCCGCGGCTTCAACATTCGTTGCTTCGAAGCCGATCTCCTGCAATCGCCGGTCCAGCAACCAGAGAAACCCCTCGAATACCGCCCCCGAGGTGAGCCGGAAGGCTTCGGCGCCGGCCGATTCGGGTGAGTTCCCCAGCTGCACAACCGACTCGAAGTTAAAGGTGCTCGGGCCGCTGCTCGGCGTCGAGTGCTGCGCGAAGACCGCGGTCTCTCCGTTCCAGGCGAGCTGCTTGCGGAACGCAAGATGACGTCCCCGCTTCGGATTCTCGTGCCAGGCGTCCGCAATGATCCGGAAACGGCCGTCGGCTGCCCGGATTACCTCGTCCTCCTGGTCGAACCGGCCCTGTTCCTTCCGCGCCTCGCTTGGGTAGCTCTTGATGCGGTATGTTACGTCTGAATCATCTGCGAATGCTTCGCGCAGGATCTGGTTGACCGACTGCTGCCCAAAGCTAGGAGCGGCGAAGGCCGGCATGACAAGCAACACCAGGCACACTCGGACATTTGGCATCACGTCGTCCCTTCGATCGCGCCAAGCTCCGGGAGTAACGCCTCCACACGTCTCACTCGGGACAGAGCAGCAGCTTATCGCACGAAGTCCAATCGTCAGAACCGGCTTGGGTAAGGCAGGCGGGGTTGTCGTGCTGTCTGCACGGGGTGCTGCCGTTGAAGTTGACGTGATGCGCTGCGTTCTCCGTGGTACCGGTGACCTCGACGTACACTCCCGTAGCGCACTCGGTAGGGCACGTAAACCTCGTACCGCATTGCCCAGGGCAGTCGTCGCCGCCCACGGTCGCGATCGCCGATGCACTTGACGCTTCATGCATCACGTTGAGTGAGAATGCGAGGAGCAGACTCGAAACCAAGCCAATGGCAATCTGCAGGGGTTGGCTGCGCATGCGTGTTCCCTTTCCGAAAGATTGTTTTGCGGGCCGAGAGTCTCACCGGCTTACGCGCGACGCTAACAAGAGATTTGGAGGGGGGCAAGGCAAAAGGCCTCGGTCAGATGAATTATTTTCGGGGGCAAGAATCTGCTATTCGCGACGCCGCGGAGGAGTGCCATGTGGCACATTTGGCACAGGCATTTACGTGCGATGGCGGGGCGATTGGTCGCTCTCGCGTCAACCCTCCGACAGCCCTTGAGGGGCCGGGCCCCCACACCCGCCCGCAAAGTTCGGGCTCGATCCGCAATACGCGCGATTGAGGGCGGCACTTGGCCGTCCCTGCCCACCTCTCATCAAACTCCCTCCTCCATCGCCTGCACCACCTCACCCGTGTCGTGGCAGATCCCCGTCAGCCTTCCCACCGGCGAGAACGCCGCCGTGTCCAGCAGGACTGCCTTCTCCCCGCGGATGATGCTCCCCGCCGCCGAAAGCAGGTCGGGCGTGCCCAGGTAGTTGTCCGTCGGCGTGTGGCCGAAGTAGCCGGTCCGCTCCCACACCTTCTCCGACCTGATCTGGCTGGCGGTGTAGCGCCCCCAGAGCACGTCGTGGCGCAGGTAAGCGTCGCCCGCCACCATGCCGTTCATGCGGCCGCGCTCATCGAGCTGGTCGGGCGGCCAGGTGGCGTGGCAGACGAAGAACTCATCCGCCTCCGCGATGGCGGGCAGCTCGCGGAAGAAGCGGCGGTGGGGTTCGGGGACGCGGGCTAGCCCCTCGTCGATCCAGGCCAGGACGGCGGGCCAGTCGCCGACGCGGCGCCCCAGCTCACGGATGTCGGCGCCGTAACTGGTGAGCGTCTCGGTGAGCCCCTCGCGGAGGAAAAGCTCCTTGATCTCCTCCTGGGCCTCCTCGGCGGAATTGCCGTTGAGGTCCGTGCCCGTCGTAAAGCTCGTGCCGTTGCAGCAGAGGTCCATGACATCGTCATGGTTCCCGCGGACGAAGCTGGCCTGCTCCAGCGTCAGCAGCAGGTCCACGACCAGCCGGGTATCCGGGCCCCGGTCGCAATAATCGCCGCAGAAATAGAGTTGCGGGTCCCGGTCGCGCTGGCGGATCGCCTCAAGCAGCTTCTCGAGCGGCCGGACCATGCCGTGGATGTCGCCGATGATCCAGCGCACTTGCTCTGGAATAATAGTGTGCCGTAAGGCCCCTCTCCCACGAAACCGCCCTCCAGCCCTCCACAGGAGCCTGCCATGAACGACCTCGCAGACCGCAAGTGCCGCGAAATACCCAAGGGAACCCCGCCAATCCCGCCGCAGGAGATCGAGCGCCTGCTCGCCGACCTCGACGGCTGGACCACCGCCGCCGACGGCAAGGCCCTCGCCAAGACCTTCAAGTTCAAGAACTTCTACGAGACGATGAGCTTCGTGAACGCCCTCGCCCACGTGGCCAACACCCAGGACCACCACCCGGACCTGGCGGTGAGCTACAACACCTGCCGCGTGCAGTACAGCACGCACACGGTCGGTGGAATCAGCGAGAACGACCTGATCTGCGCCGCGAAGATCGAGCGCCTGCTGGGATGATCGGGCATCAGCCAGCGCGCGGATCGGCGCAAAATGAAAGGGAGCGTGGGCCTCTCGGCGTCCCACGCCCCCCAGGGAAGGAGGCTCGTTTCGGGCGCCCCGGCGTTTAACGAGGGGCGATACCTATCTAGATACGATTTGGCGTGCCCCCGGTTCATACTCCCGAAGCGATTTTCCGCGATTTTTCCGGCCGCCAGGAACGCTTTGCCGCAAGTCCTCGCGGCTGTGCGGGTTGCGTCGCCCGCCTGCCGCGGTGGGGGCCTTGTTGTCGGCATTGACGGCTTGAGGCGACCGCCGGTATGCCGGAGAAATGGCCCCGCACGACCAAAAAAACGCTCCTGCGCCCCGCAGGATCACCCCCAGGCCGCGGCACCCTCGCCGCGGGCCCGCGGGG
>JBGTBZ010000484.1:0-2059 GCA_041749155.1 Phycisphaerae bacterium | reverse complement strand
GGCCGACGCGGCACTGGCCAATGCGGAGGCCTGGAAGCCGCGAGCGGTTCCGCCTGGGGCGCTCCCCTTTCAGCCGCCTGAAGAGCAGGCGGCCGAGGAACGGCAACTGCTTGTCTTCAGTCGGGAACTGTGGTCCGCCCTTCTCGAAGCTCAGGAGAACCATCGCACGAAACAGCTAATCGACCTGCTGCACCGCGCGGACAGTGCTGGCGTCTTCGGCAGCTGCGAACGGACTCCATACCGGCACTGGATCCTGACGCAGTGGGCACGCCTTGATTCGTCAAGCTTTCTGGCAATCGCACCGCGGGAGGTGCCTGATTCGCAATTGGCGCCGCTCGCCACGCGAGCAGCCAGCGACCTCACCCGCACTTACGGCTATAACGATCCCGCCAAAGCCCTCATCGGATGGGCAGCCGGGAAGCACGAGATGCACCCGCATGAGGCGGAACTGCTGCGGGAGTATGAGTTGCGCGCTCGGTGGGATGAGGCATGGAAGCTTGAGCCAGGCGAGGAGCGGGCGGCGCGTTTGGAGGAGGTGATCCGCGACCGGGCCTCCTACAAGGGGCCTTCACGCGCGGGCGACGCGGCCTACAACTGGGCTTCGGAGGTTGAAGACCCGGTTCTGCGCGATCGCCTGCAGCGAGCGGCGGAAGCGACGACCTACGTGTCGAACATGGCCCGCGGCGTCCGCGATGTCAAGCCGCCCCTATCCGACGAGGAGCGAGAGCGCCAGCAGCAGACAAGACGGGCAAAGTACGACCCGAAGGTGATTCGCATCCTGGAGCAGCCCGACGACGTGAGCTGGCTGAAGGACGAGCAATACACACGTGTGCAGATGCTCACCCAGGCCGTGGGGCTAGCGTTCTGGGAAAACGAGAACTGGGCGGCGGTGCAGCGGATCCTCGACGCCGTTCCGACGCAGGAGGAGCGGGATCAGGTGCTGTTCGAGCTGGCGAAGCAGGGAGGGCCTTCCGCGGCGGAGGCGCTCCGGCACATCGTCAGCGACCGCCTTTGGACTGCAGCCGCGATCAGGGCCGCCGAGGTTGAGGCACAACGCCGGCGTCGGGGCGCTACGGCCTCTTGAAGGACCCGTTCGGGCATCAATGGGCGTTTGCGAGCCGCATCAAGGAAATGACCGATGAGGAGATGAAGAAGGCGGGTGAGGAGGCGATGGCGGGGATGGGGGGGGTGAGGAAACGCCACAACCAGGAAGGACTTCATGATGTCACAGCATTCAGCAACGACTCTAAGGATCGTCAAGTACGGTGCCATCGCACTTGGCGTCCTGATGTTGGCGGGGATAGCCACGTTGATGCTTCTCACGCGCGGAACCGGCGAAGATATCACGGGTATTGTTGCCCCGGCACTGCTCATCACATTGGTTTCGGTCGTAGTTGCCACCGTTACGGCTGTTCTTCAACGGCGCGAGCAGCAACGATCCAGCAATGCGAGGTGAGCGGCGACGAGAACAGCCGCGGATGCGCGCAGATTCCCGGCTGGTGTTGCCAGCGCGAGTCTCGATTATGCCCCGCATTCTCCAGAACCATCATGTGCTCGCCGTGCATGACGCCAGGGCGTCGGCGCGGTTCTTTGTGGAGGTGCTCGGGTTCGAGGTGACGGCGGAGCCGGAGGGGTGGGTGTTCGTGTCCAGGGATTCGTGCATGGTGATGCTCGGCGAGTGCCCGGATGACCTGCACCCGAGCGCCCTGGGGTGCCACAATTACTTCGGGTACTTCGTCGTGGACGATGCCGACGGCTATCACGCGCAGGTGAAGGCGGCGGGCGCTCAGCCGATCAGCGAGCCGGCCTACAAGCCCTGGGGCATGCGCGAGTTCGCCGTCCGCACGCCCGAGGGGCATCGGATCACGATCGGTCAGCGCATCGGCGCGTAGATGAGAAGAGCGGGAAGGTGGCGATACTCGATGCCGGGTCCATCGCCCTGCTGCCAATGCGATTCACGCTCCGCCACATGACCGTCGACGACGTGCCCGCGGTGGCGGCGCTGCATGTGGAGACGTTCGACGAGACGCATGGGCGCTGGGGCGGCGGGCCGACGTAC
>JBGTBZ010000483.1:0-3172 GCA_041749155.1 Phycisphaerae bacterium | reverse complement strand
CGCCGCCGAGGGCGTCAAGCAGCACGGCCGTCCCAACGACCTGCTCGCCCGCCTCTCCGCCGACGCGGCCTTCGCCGGCGTCGATTTCGGCGACGTGATGAACCCCGCGCGCTTCACCGGCCTCGCCCCCCGCCAAACCCGCCGCTTCATCGCCGAGCACATCGAGCCGGTCAGGCGGAGGTTTTCTAAAGAGATTGGGGGGGAGGTGGAGTTGAAGGTGTAGGGCCGCGTACGCAGCACGCGGAAAGACGAATGAGGAAACCAGAATGACGAACCAGTCGGGGTAACGGACTGACATTCACTGGCCGGGGCCTACGACCAGCGTTCGGATCACAAGGACCGTTGTGGCCCCGGTATGGCCCGCCGGGCGGCCGCGCACTCGGGACAGAGGACGCGGCGGGGCGGGAACGACGCCGGGATTGGCTCCCGAGGAGGTAACTGTCATGCGGCCGCCATATGTTAACGACCCGCCCTTGGTGGAACAGATCGCAGTTAGCCTGCTCGCGATAGTGAGCTGCGCACCGTTTGCCGCGGCGATCGGATACTTCATCTATCGCGTGTTCCGGGACGCGATCAGGCGCAGGCGGAGGGAGAGAGGGCTGTGCGAGAAGTGCGCGTACGATGTAACCGGTGTGCAGTACCGTTGTCCCGAGTGCGGCACGCTCATCGAGAGGTAGGCGGGCGACGTGATGAACCCCGCCCGCTTCACAGGCCTCGCTCACCGGCCGGGCCGGCACGACGCCGCGCTCGGCCGACAGAAACTATACCGCCGGCCCGGTCCGGTGCATCGGCTGGTTAGCGCGCATCGCCAATCCGCTGCCAGCCCTTCGCCGAGGCCACCTGTTTTCTCGCATCTTCGTCAGCGAAGAACTCACAACGGCCGCAACCCGCGCACATGACCACGTCAAATTTCGGGGGCGTGAAGAAGCCCCCGAGACCTTGCAACAATTGCGGGCCATAACCACCAGCCGAAGAAACGCTTCGCGTGTAAAGTTCCGCGCTTCCGCAGTGGAGACATTGTTCCGGCGCAGGGGGGTTGCAGCGGTGCTGCAACCAGGGCTGGAGGGATGAGAAGCAGGGGGTGGCCTTCTCGTCGGGGGGGACGACCTCCAGCCGCCGCGAATCTACCGCCGCCACCGGCGCCGTTCAAGCCGGGGGGCGGATAAGGGGACATCGTTCTGGACGCCCCGGCAGGTCCCGACGCGCGCTTGAAGCGCCGCCCGCCGCCGCCTGGACGACATCCAAGAAGGCAAAGACTCCTTCCGCGTCGGCAAGACTCGGAGGTTTGCCTTCTTGGACGCCACCAAAGAAGGCAAGGATTCCATCCTTGCCGGCAAACCTCCGAGGTTTGCCTTCTTGGACGCCACCAAAGAAGGCAAGGATTCCATCCTTGCCGGCAAAGCTGAAAGGATTGCCGGCAAACCTTCGGGGTTTGCCTTCTTGGATGCAAGAAAGGAAGGCAAGGATTCCATCCTTGCCGGCAAATCTGCCGCCCGCGAGGCTCGCCAGCACGGTCGCGCGGGCCCTCTTTGCGCAAACGCCGTCATTATCGGTTCCACATTCCGCAACGCCGCTCGTAAAGCAGCCTCCTGATGGTTCCGACAAAAGGGGTGGACCGCGACACACGCCGAACGATCCGGCGGGCGGGTCCGAGCCTCAAACCCAACGGAGTCCTCATATGGCTCAAGATTTCATTCCATCCCAGCAGGACCAGCGCGTCAACTGGCTTTCGGCATTCAATGCCGCCGTGCAGGCGAACCTGGTGTCGCTGAACGTGCCGGTGAGCCTCACGACCGCGCTCGACACGACCCTGACGACGCTGCTTGCGGCGTGGGCCGTCGTGCAGGACCAGGCGACGCGCACCAGGCCCGCGATCAACGCCAAGGACCAGGCGATGGCGAACTGCGTTGCCGCGGCACGTCACGTCGCCGCCGTCATACAGGCGATGCCCGTGAGCCTGGTCAGCGACGAGCTGCGCCTGGAACTCGGACTGCCTGTGCACGACTCGGAAAATACGCCGATTCCCGTGCCTGACCACAAGCCGAACATCGTTGATGTGGCCGTGAGCGGCCGCCTCATCTCCGGACGGCTGACCGACGCCAGCGAGCCGACCAATCGCGGCAAACCCGCCGGCTGTGCCGGGGCTGTCATTTACAGCCACATCGGGGACACCGAGCCGGCGTCGATCGATGACTGGAAGATGGAGGGACTGACGACGCGCACGAAGTTCAGCGTGTTGTTCCCCGACGATCTGCCCGCGGGCACGAAGGTGTGGATCAGCGCCGCCTGGCGGAACTACACCGATGAGCTCGGCCCCGCCGCCGACGGCATCCCCCAGACGCTGGGCGCCGGCAACACGCAGGCCGCTTGAGCTCGAGCCGCAGGCTCGATGCTGCCGCAGGCTGGAGGTCAGAGATCAGCCGGAGTGCGCTGGTCTCTGCCTCTGCCTCTGACCTCTGACCTCTGACCTCCCCCTCTGTCGTCATTCTGGTTTCCTCATTCCTCATTTCCGGCTTCTAGCTCCTAGCTCCTGGCTCCTAGCTCCTAGCTCATCATGCTCCTCCCCGTCCCACCGAAGTTCCGCCGACACTCGCCGCGCCCGCGCCCCCAGCCGTTCGTCGAGCCGCAGACCCCGCGCGGGATTGTTTCGGTGACGCACGGGGCGGCGAATAACGAGATTGTCGTGACTTTTGTTGGGACCTTGCTGGCGATCGGCGAGGCGCAGGGCGCGCTGGCGGTGATGATCGGCGCGACCGAGTATCTGCCCGACGACGCCATTTATACGTTTCCGCAGCAGACGGCGACGTTCGCGTTCGCGGTGGATGTGACGACGGCGACGACCTGGAGCGTGCCCGACCCGGTCGCCTGGGAGTTCGCCGAAGGCCCGATGCTTCCGCCGTTTTCGGGGTCGATTGAGTAGCGAGTAGCGAGTAGCTGGGGTGCCACGGCTTCACGCGCAGCGGAAGCCGTGCGGGATCGGGGGCGCCGGACACGGCTTCCCCTTCGGGTGAAGCCGTGGCACCGGGCACCGGGATGTGAGGTGAACCATGAACGACAACGCGATCATTCTGACACCGCGCGTCCCGATCGCCATCCGCCCGGCGACGATGGATGATTTTGCGTTCATCGATGCGCTGCAGACGAAGCATTCGAAGCAGCTCGGGTATTTTCA
>JBGTBZ010000482.1:0-2492 GCA_041749155.1 Phycisphaerae bacterium | reverse complement strand
CTGCGCTTCGAGGCGGCGCGTTGCCGCGAGGACGGCACGGTCCGGGCCCGCTTGCTGCTGCGACGGCGGCGGTTCTTTCCTTGGTCGGGGCTGCGATTTGAAGGCGACGGTCAGTTGGTTGCGGCCATCGGTGCATGCGGCGAAGCAGGTGTGGCGCAGCTGGCGCGCCGGGCGACGCTCGAGTTGTTGCTGGAGGTTCGCCCGGTTCGGTTCGGGGATTTGCCGGCTTCTGCGCTGGTACTGACGTGCGGCTTCCCCTTCGGCATCTGGCATCCTCGGCGGGTGGTGGAGAACGCACGCGGCGCAATTGCCTGGCCGGCGACCCATCCGGTTGGCCCGGTGCCGGAAACGGACGCGGGGCAGCCAGGAGCGCGAGCGAGTCGGCGCGTGGGTATAGGCGGGGAGCCGTGCGGCGTTCGTCCGTTTCGGCAGGGAGATCGGCTGCGCCTGGTGCACTGGCCGCAGTCGGCCCGTTACGACCGGCTGATGGTGCGCGAGACACTGGTGGACGCAACGCCGCGGGTCAGGGTCGGCCTGTCAACCAGGCGGGATCTCTATGGCAGCACCTCGGCTTTCGACGACGCGGTGCGCCAGGCGGCTTCGTACGTCGAAGGGTGGACCCGGGCGGGGTCGGTTGTGGAACTGTCGATCGGACCCACCCATCAAATGGCTCCACGGAGTCTACTCTGCTCGCCCAATGCGATGCCGCGCGCGGCGTTGGATGCACTGTCGCGGCTGCGATTGGCGGACCTGCCGGACTTCGCCGCCCTGCCGCACGTAGACGTGCTCGCGCACGTGGCGCCGGCCGCCGGCCCGCGGACGAAGGCGATCGGAGGTGCGGCATGAGGCGTGCGAGGTCACATTTCGACCCGCTCGCGATTGCGGCCGTCACCCTCGGAGTTCTGGCGGCAGAAATCGTCGACCTTGGCTTGCAACCGGTGCCGGCTGTGATGCTCCGTGGGCTTGCGCTTGTGCTGGCGGCGCTGGTCGTACGCTTGATCCTGCTCTATCTGGCGGGTGAGCTTCCCCGCCGGGTCGTGGAGGTTCTGATCTGTGCCGCCGTCGTCGGGCCGATGGCCTGGCGCTTCATGGGAAGTGCCTGGCCGACCGAGGCGATCCTGATTGAGGCCCTGCGCAACATCACCCTGGCACTACTGGCATTGCCGGTGAGGCGTGGCGAGGGTGTTCCGGAGCAGGTGGCGCCGGCAGCGAGCCTGCTGCTGGTGCTGGCGTGCAGCCTCCCGGGCGGTGGCCTGTGGATGTCGGTCCTGGTTGTCCTTGCGATCATGGTGGCGGCCTGCTGGCTTGTTCGGGATCAGGACCACCTTCATCAACTCCGCGGTGGGGCTGGAGCGGCGGGCGCGGTAGCCTGCGTGGGAGTCGTCGTGGCGATGGGGGCATGGGTTGTGCATGGATCGGCCGGAGAAGGGCGGGTTGGCTCCCTCGCCGCCGTGTTCAGAAGCAGCGGCGGGGATTCGGAAGGCGATGAGATGGCGCGGCGCGGCATCGGGAACGGGCCGCAGCAGGTCGGCGGACCAAGCGGCGAGTCCGGGTTCGACATCAGCGAGTTCTTCTGCGAGACCGACGGCGAGTGCCTGTACGACGCCATCATCGAGTCGTCCAACGAGGCGCTGTCCACCGAGCGTCTGGAGCGCCAGCAGTGGCTGAGAATTCGGCCTGCGTACATCTCCAATGAAACCGCTCGCCAGCTTCGGCCCTCGGAGACGGAGGGGGAGCAGCAGCCGGCGTCCCACCGTCATGGTCGGCTTCCCTCCGGGCGAGACGGAGGCAACGAAGCAGTGCTTTGGGTGGAGGCCGAGCCCGAGCAGTTCCCGCTGAGGCTGCCTGTGCTTGCTTTCGATCATTACCATGCCGGCGCCTGGCGCCAGGAGGCAGACCAGCCGGTGAATGCCGCCATGGACAACGCTGGCGGTGACGGGTGGTTCAGGCTCGTTGATCAGCCGGCGGGTGGATTGTGGGGAGAGCCACGGCGGCTGAGGGTGCGGATCGGCGACTATGACGCAAACGTTCTGCCGTTGCCCGTGGGTCTGAGGGGCTTCCGGATGGGCCAGGTGCGACGCGCCGACCTCTTTGCCAGCGCGATGGAACCGATGCTTCGCATGAACCGCCGTCGGCTTCCGACAGGAAGCATCATCGACGCGGAGTATCGCCCGCTGTGGCGCGCGGCCCGCGACGGGGTACCGCCAGCAACGGGGACACCCGCCGACGATCATCCTGCGGCCGCGGCGCTGGCACGAGAATGGACGGCACACCTGCCCCGTGGTTGGCAGCAGGTGGATGCGGTCGTGGAGGGTCTGCAGTCCCACGCGGACCACGACCCCGGGGCAGGGGTGCCCGCAGCGGACGATCACGGGCACTTTTGCCCCGTCGAGACGTTCCTGCACGATACTCGGCGCGGCGACTCGTACCTGTTCGCGTCCGCAGCGGTGCTGATGCTCCGCTCTTTGGGTTACGATGCCCGGCTCGCGGGC
>JBGTBZ010000481.1:0-5561 GCA_041749155.1 Phycisphaerae bacterium | reverse complement strand
GCGCTGCGCTATCGGAGGCGCCGGCGGCACGCCGTGCCGCGGCTGGGACGCGCAGCTCGACGCGCTCCGGGAGGTCGCCGAAGTTCCACTCAACCAGATGGTCGCGGTTCCAGGCGGGGTCGGGCAGCTCCGCCAGCTTTTCGCGGGCCTGGATGCGCAAGCGCTGGCGCAGCTCCTGCACATCGCGGCCGTGGGCGACGGTGTTTTGCGCCTCATCCACCACGCGGATGTTCATCTTGAGGTAGTCGGAAAGCTCCACGAGATTGAAGTCGGCGGGGGCGATCTGAATGCCAGTCCCGCGGCCCAGGTCCTTTGCAAGTGCCGCGAGCAGGTTGCCTTCCCCATAGGGCATGCGCACGACCGCGCGGCGAGCAAACTCCGGCACCGGCACGAAGTTGGTGCGGATCGCCTTCGGCAGCGTGCGGATCAGGTCGGTGACCCTCTCCTCGATCAGCCCGGGAACCAGCCAGTCGAGCCGGTCGGCATCGATGGCATGAAGGTCCGCCAGCGCCACCGTCGCCGTCACGCCGTCGTACGTATGGCCGGGGTCGAAGCGGTATGACAACGGCGCGATGATTCGTAATGCCACTGGCGGCTCGTCCGCCAGTGCTCCAGGCGGAGTGAGATCGATCTCGTCGGGAAAGTCGCCCCCCTCCACCTCGCTGGCGGAGCGCGCCATCAGGTCTTCGGGCTGCATGAACAGGAGCCGCCGGTTCTCGCGCTCGGTTGAGCTTCGCCAGGCGTCGAACGACTGTTGATCCACCGCCCCCGCGCCGATGCGGGCGTCGTAGAAGGCATAGCGCGTCTCCGGCTCGACCATGATGTCCCGCCGCCGCGTCTTGGCCTCCATGAGCTCAATCTCGCGCACGAGCTGCTGGTTATGGCGGAAGAACGCCGCGCCGCTCTCGTAATCCCCCTCGACCAGGGCGCTGCGGATGAAGATCGCCCGCGACTTCTTCGGATCGATCCTGCCGTAATCGACGGTGCGCTTGCCCAGCGGCAGCCCGAACAGCGTCACCGTCATCGGCGCCACGACCCGCCCCGTCGCCTTCTGCCAGTAGGGCTCGCCGTACGTTTTTGTCACGAGTCCGCCCGCCGCCTCCTCGATCCATTCCGGCTTCACGCTCGCCACCGTGCGGGCATACAACCGCGTCGTCTCCACAAGCTCCGCCGCCACCACCCACTGCGGCTTGCTTGAGAATGTCACGCTGCCGGGAAAGAGCCAGAACCTCCGCCCGCGCACACCCTCGTACTCGTTGCCATCCCCCTTGCGCCCGACGTTGCCCAGCAGCCCCCGCAGCACCGCCCGGTGCACCTGCTCGCCCGTCGCCGGCTCGCGGTTGAGCCGCCAGCCGAGCGCGGCGGTGATCTCGCGGAGTTGCCGCTGTACATCCTGCCACTCCAGCATTCGCAGGTAGTTGAGGAAATGCTCGGCGCACGCCTTGCGCAGCTTCGTGCGGCTGCGCTCGCTCTGAATCTTGCGGAACCACTGCCACAGGTTCAGCAGCGTGAGAAAATCACTTCCGCCGGCGCGCCAGATCGCGTGGGCGGTGTCCGCCTCCTTCTGCTTCTCCATGGGGCGCTCGCGCGGGTCCTGGATGGAGAGAGCGGAGGCGATGATGATCATCTCCTCCAGGCAGTTCTCGCTTTGCGCCGCCATCACCATCCGTGCCAGCTTCGGGTCAATGGGCATGCGCGCCAGCACACGGCCGGTTTCGGTGAGTCGGCGGAGTTCGTCGAGCGCCCCGATCTCCAGGAGCGTCTGGTAGCCGTCGCGCACCTGGCGCAGGTCCGGCGGATCGATGAATGGAAAACTCTCGACATCGCCCAGGCCGAACGCCTTCATCTGAAGGATGACGCTGGCGAGGTTTGTCCGCAGGATCTCCGGGTCGGTGTACTGCGGGCGCTCGGCAAAGTCGCGCTCGCTGTAGAGGCGGATGCAGACGCCGGGTCCAATGCGACCACATCGCCCCTTGCGCTGCTCGGCGGAGGCCTGCGAGACCGGCTCGATGGGCAGGCGCTGGACCTTGGAGCGCGGGGAGTAGCGGCTGATGCGGGCAAGGCCCGAGTCAATCACGCTGCGGATACCGGGAACGGTGAGCGACGTCTCGGCGACGTTCGTCGCCAGGACGATGCGGCGAGTGTCGTGCGGGGCGAAGACGCGGTTCTGCTCCGCCGTGTTCAGGCGCGCATAAAGGGGCAGAACTTCGTAGCGCCCGGCCCGTGCATGATGCCCTCCGCCGCTGGCGTCGTAGAGCGCCTTGGCAGTCTCGCGAATCTCCCGCTCACCGGAAAGGAACACCAGCGTATCCCCACCGCCGGCGACGGGATCGCGGCCGAGCTCCTCGACCGCCTGGACGATGGCATCGGTCATTTCGATCGCATCGCCCGCGTCAGCCCCGCCGCCTTCAGCGCGCTCGTCGTACAGCGGGCGATACCGCGTTTCCACGGGATACGTTCGCCCGCTGACGTTGATGATGGGGCAGTCGCCGAAATGCAGGCTGAAGCGCGCCGGGTCGATCGTCGCCGAGGTGATGATCACCTTCAGCTCCGGCCGCCGCGGCAGGAGGTTGTGCAGGTGGCCGAGCAGAAAGTCGATGTTCAGGCTCCGCTCGTGGGCCTCGTCGATGATGATCGTGTCGTAGTCGTTGAGGAAGCGGTCACCCTGCGTTTCTGCCAGCAGGATGCCATCGGTCATCAGCTTGATGTAGCCGTCGGGGCTGGTGACGTCGCTGAAGCGCACCTTGTAACCCACTGCCTGGCCGAGAGGCTGGCCAAGCTCCTCGGCGATGCGGCGGGCCACCGTGCGGGCCGCGATCCGCCGCGGCTGCGTGTGGCCGATCAGGCCGTAAACCCCGCGGCCTACTTCGAGGCAGATCTTGGGAATCTGCGTGGTCTTTCCGCTTCCGGTCTCGCCGCAGATTACAACCACCTGGTGCTCGCGGATGGCGGAGGCGATCTCCTCGCGCCGCTCCGCGATCGGCAGGTCCGGCGGATAGCTCACCTTCGGCACGCCGGCTCGGCGCGCGTCGGCCCGCATCGCCGACGCATCGATCTCTGCCGCGAGCCGCGCAAGCTCTTGCTGATCCACCGTTTCCCGACGCGAAAGCCCCCGAAGCCGGCGCATCAGCCGATGCCGCTCGCGAAGCATCGTCTCCGCCAGCTTCCGCTCCAGCTCCGCGATGGCGGGGCTCACCACCGTCACAGCCCGGATTCTAGGGAAGCCGGCTCTCCGCGGGAGCGGGGCAGGATCACCGGGCGATGCCTGCTTACGATGTGCTTTGATGAGCGAGAAGCGCGACCGACCGATCTGCCGCCTGGCCCTGGAGGATGGGGCCGTGTTCACCGGCCAGGGCTTCGGGGCCCAAGGCCTGTCCGAGGGCGAGGCCGTCTTCAACACCAGCATGACCGGCTACCAGGAGATCCTGACGGATCCCTCCTACGCCGGCCAGATCGTCACGATGACCTACCCGCTCATCGGCAACTACGGCGTCAACGAGCGCGACGCCGAATCGAGAAAGCCGCAGGTCGCCGGCTTCGTCTGCAAGGAGCTTCCGCCGGCCCACAGCAACTGGCGGGCCTCGATGTCGCTCCATGAGTACCTGCTGCGCAACGACGTCATCGGCCTGGAAGGCATCGACACCCGCGCCCTGGTCCGCCGCTTGCGCGTCGGGGGTGTCAAGCGCGCCATCATCGCCACGGGCGACCATGATCCGGCCGATCTCGTCGAGCGGGCCCGCCACGCCGCCGCCATGGTGGGGGCGGATTGGGTCAAGGCCGTCAAGCCCGCCCACGAGTACGCCTGGAGCGAGGACCGCGGCGAGTGGTCCGACGACATGGCCCACCAGCCCCGCGTCCGCGGCGACGGGCTGCACGTCGTCGCCATCGACTGCGGGGCCAAGGAGAACATCCTGCGCCACTTCGCTGACCGCGGCGTGAAGGTCACGGTCGTGCCGCCGGACGTGTCGCCGGAGGAGATCCGGCGGCTGAAGCCGGACGGCCTTTTCGTCTCCAACGGCCCGGGCGACCCGGCGGCGCTGGATTACGCGGTCAACCTCGTCCGCGGGCTGATCGAGACGAAGCTGCCGACGTTCGGCATCTGCCTGGGCCACCAGCTTCTCGGTCGCGCCATCGGCGCCCAGACCTTCAAGCTCAAGTTCGGCCACCGCGGGGGAAACCAGCCGGTGAAAGACCTGACCACCGGCAAGGTCGAGATTACCAGCCAGAACCACGGCTTTGCCGTCGAGCGCGAAAGCCTGGAGGCCGCCGGCGGCGTCGTGACGCATGTGAACCTCAACGACCAGACCGTCGAAGGCTTTCGCCATCGCGAGCTGCCGGTCTTTTCCGTGCAATACCACCCCGAGGCCAGCCCCGGCCCGCACGACGCGGCGTACCTGTTCGATCGTTTCGTCGAGATGATGCTGGCCAATCGCGGCGCGGCGAAGGCTCAGTGAGGCGCATTCGGCCGTTCCACCACGCGGCGGGGTCGCGGTAACCTGAAGCCTTTCAGGAGATACGCCATGGCCAAATGCGATACCTGCGGCAACGACTACGACAAGGCCTTCACGGTCACCAAGGCCGGCAAGACGCACACGTTCGACAGCTTCGAGTGCGCGATTCAGAAGCTCGCACCCACTTGTGCCACCTGCGGTACCCGGGTCATCGGCCACGGGATGGAGGCTGGCGGGGCCATCTACTGCTGCAACCATTGCGCGGAGAAGGCCGGCGTGGATGAGCTGCGGGACCGGGTCTGACGGCCCGGCATGGCCCCCGACCCCCGGCAGAGGCCCAATATCCTGCAGCCCGCAAGGGGCTTGGCCCCCGCGGGCGGGCGCGGTATCCTCAGGGCGTTCAGGTTCTCACAGGAGCGACCTATGCCGCATCGCATGATCTCTGGCGTCTCGTTGCTGCTCGCCACCGCCGGCGTCGTCTTCGCGCAGGACAGGCCCGAGGGGCTCGATTCCGAGCTGGCCGCTCCCTTCAAGGTCGAGGCGGACGGCAAGCCGATCAACGTGGACATCGCCCACGCCGCGCCCTTCTACGCAGACTTCGACGGCGATGGCGTCAGCGACCTGCTCGTCGGCCAGTTCGGCGAGGGCAAGCTCCGCATCTACCGCAACACCGGCACCAACGCCGAGCCTTCCTTCAAGGATTTCGAGTGGTTCATGGCGGGAGGCGTCGAGGGCAAAGTCCCCTTTGGCTGATGCATCGGCTTTGGTCCACAGTTGGTGGACCTCAATGCTGACGGCCGTATCGACATGCTCTCCGGCTCGTATCACCCGGGAAGCCTCTTCCTGTTCGCGCGCAATGAGGATGGCACCTTCGCCGCCAGCCAGGAGCTCGTGGGCGAGGATGGCAAGCCGCTGAACGTCGGCGCCGCCGCCCATGTCAACGCCGCCGACTGGGATGGCGATGGCAGGCTCGACCTGGTCGTCGGCAACATCTCCGGCGAGGTCTTCCTGATCCCCGGCACCGGCGCCACCGACAAGCTCGTCTTCGGCAAGGCACAGCCGCTGGAAGGCCCCTCGGGCCCCATCCGCGACGCCGCCGACGCCGGGCCG
>JBGTBZ010000480.1:0-12441 GCA_041749155.1 Phycisphaerae bacterium | reverse complement strand
CCCGGTGGCGGCCAGCGCGTAATTGGACGGGGGTGCCGGAGACCACGGGCGTGCGGCGACTCGAGAGGTCGTAGCGTCGAATACGGCGCAGCCGCCGCGAGTTGACCGGCCTGCCCTTCGCCATGGCTGGACTGATCGGCGGTGGGCTGTGGGTCGTCTTCTGGATCATTGCCCTGGTCGTCGTGGCGAGCCTGGGGCGAGACGGCAACCAGTCCACAGTTGACGCAGGAGCCAGGCGCCAACGATGACGGCCGCGGTGATTGCTACCCACTGCGGCGGGCCGCGCGGGGCGGGCGGCGGCGCGTAGTCGAGTTGCTTTGATTCTTCCGGCGGCATCGCGTTAATCTTGCGCTCAGGGCAAGTGGCTGGCGGGGTACCGGACACCCGCACTAATCACTTGAACCTTCGCCCGCCGACGCCGCCGGACGGGCGGCGCCTTCCTGTTCATCGCCCGCCGCCACGGGGGTGCGGCGGCCGTAGTTGGCGGGGGTGCCGCTTTCGGGGATGCTCCACTCGATGAAGTCGCGGATGTGCTGGTTGGAGGGGCCCAGGTCCTCGTCGCGCAGGTACATCATGTGCCCGCTGCGATACGTCTGGAAGCGGAACCGGTCGCGCAACTGGCCCGACGGGTCGATGTGCCACATCGTGTACTTGGCGGAGAAGTAGTCGGTTCCGCCGTCGTAGTACCCTGCCTGCACCATCACCTTCAGGTACGGATTCTGCGCCATGGCCTGGCGGAGCTGCTCGCCGGTGCGGTCTCCCTCGCGCTCCCAGTTGGGCGTGGGGCCAAAGAGGTTGTAGGCCAGGTCGGTCTGGTAGCCGAGCTTCTCTCTCAGGAAGATGTTGATGGCGGGGGCGAAGGCGTGGTTCCAGGCGGTCAGTGCCGGGTCGTAGTCGTAGCTGGTGCCGGCGTTGTCACGATCGATGCCCTGGTAGCGGCTGTCGAGGCGCCCGATGGTGAGGCGCTGGTCGCGCAACAGCTCCTTGCGCCAGTGGTTGATCGGGATCGACAGGTTGTTGTTGAGCACGAACTGCTCCGAGACGCCGGCGTACCGGGCAATCTTCTCCGCCATCTCCTGGCGCTTCTCATCCTCGATGAACCCGCCGCGCATCAGGGCGGGGACGTACTCGTCCATGGTGAACTGCTCGACCTCGGGCAAAATCTCCTCGAGATCGCGGCTCTGCAGGTCCTGGGGGAGCTGGCCAAAGTACCAGGCGGTCGCCGTGTAGTGCGGCAGGATCAGGGCGTTGCCGACCGGGCCGTCGCGCTCGATGCCCAGGCCGGTCGGGGAGACGAGAATTACGCCGTTGAGATACATCCAGTGCGAGTTCTGCAGCGCCCCGGCGAGGCCCGACACGCGCGTCGTGCCGTAGCTCTCGCCGATCAGGAACTTGGGCGAGGCCCAGCGCTGGTGCTCCGTCACGAACCGGCGAATCCACTCCGCGAGATAGCGGATGTCGTCGTTCACGCCGAAGAACGGGTTAGTGTCCACGCCCTCCTTCGGCCGCGAGTAGGCGGTGTTCACGGGATTCACATAGACGATGTCCGTGACGTCCAGGATCGAATGGGGATTCTCTTCGAAGCCGTAAGGCTGGATCGGGAACCCCTCGTCATCGATGCGGATGCGCCAGGGGCCGGTGTAGCCGATGTGCATCCAGACCGAGGCCGAGCCAGGCCCGCCGTTGAAGGAGATCGTCAGCGGCCGCGTGGACTTGTCCTCGACGTCGGTGCGCTCGTAAAGCGTGTAGAAGAGGGAGGCGACCGCCTCGCCTTTGTCGTCGTAGACCGGAAACGTGCCGCTGGTGGCACGGAAAGGCACATCCTGCCCGCCGATGCGCGTGGTGTGCTCGGAGGTGACGGCGGCCTCGCCGGGGATAACGATCTTGGGCACGTCGCCGAGGCTCTGAACCTTTGCCGGCTTGGTTTCCTGCCCCGCCGCGGAGGCGGAGATGGCGGCAAGGGCGATGAACGCGGGAAACACGGTACGGAGTCTTGCGATGGACATAATCTACCCTTCGGTGAACCTGGAGGAGCCGAAGGATACTGATCCAAAAGGGCATCGCAACCGAGGCCACGGGGCGCCGGGAGGCTTCCGCTACGGCACGGGCACCACCGGGGCCGGGCGTTTCTCCTCGCGGGCGACGTCCCAGGCAAGCCAGGCAAAGGTGCCGGCATAAACGATCCCGGTGGAAAGGGGCACCAGCGAGAAGCGGTGATCCGGGAAGGCATACCACAGCACGACGGCGGACAGCACGCGGACGATGGCGTGGGCGCTGAAGGCGCCGGTGCGGCCGTACATCCAGCCGATGATGGGCCAGTGGACGGTCATGCCGATGGAGAGGCCCAGGGGCACGAGCTGCGGCTCGATGTGGAAGGCGGGGATCGTGAAGCCGAAGCAGAGCATCACCGGCAGTAGCGACGGGAAGGTCATCGAGTCCAGGGCGGACTTTACGAACATGTTGGCCCGCAGGGGCTTCTGAAGGGCGATGGCCAGGGGGAAGATGGCCCCGCTGGTCACGAAGGCCAGAAGGCACCAGCTCTTGGGCGGCAGGTAGAAGCCGGCGATGCCCAGGGCAATCCAGTAGATGGCCCCCGCGGCGGGGGCGGAGATGCCGGACCGGGCGGCGAGGAACAAGCGTCGCTGCTCGGCCGCGATTGTGTCGGCGGTGAGCGGTTCTGAGGGCATTGAGTGTGGTTTTGGTGGTCGAGGCGAGGCTGGAAGCGGGCCGGGCCCATGGCGGCCGAAGCCGTGCGACCCGCATAAAGTAGCGTCCTATGGCCCTGTTCTTCCGTTCCAAGCGCAAGCGTCCGACGAGTTTCACGCCGACCGACAGTGGCCGGCTGGCGGCGCTGGGCGGGGATGTGGAGGCGCGGGCCCAGGAGCTTGGCCGGGCGATCCTGGCGGAGGCGCGGGGGAACAAGAGCGGGCTGCTGTCGCGCGCCTTCTGGAGCGACAAGTTGATGGACTGGTCCATGAAGGATGAGGCCTTCAAGGTCCAGCTTTTCCGCTTCGTGGACGCCTTTCCGATGCTCAGGACGCCAGCGGCGGTGCATGAGCACCTGGTGGATTACCTCACGCAGCCAGGCGTCACGCCTCCGCCGGGGTTGGGGATGGGACTGAAGGCGGGGGGCGTTGCCAAGGGGATGCTCGCTAAGACGATGAGCGGGCAGATCACGGGGATGGCGGAGAAGTTCATCGCGGGGACGGATGCGGAGTCGGCGGTGCCGAAGCTGCGGAAGCTTTGGGACCGCGGGATGGCCTTCAGCGTCGATCTGCTGGGGGAGGCGTGCATCAGCGACCAGGAGGCGGATGAGTACCAGAAGAAATACCTGGACCTGGTGGACAACCTGCCGAAATGGGTGAACGACTGGCCCGCCAAGCCGGTGCTGGAGAGCGATCACCTGGGAACGGTCCCGCGGACGAACGTGTCGATCAAGATCAGCAGCCTGTCAGCGCGGACGGACCCGATCGCCTTCGAGAGGACGATCGAGGCGAGCATGGAGCGGATCATCCCGATCCTCTGCGCCGCCGCCAGCAAAGGGGTGTTCATCAATTTCGACATGGAGGCGTACGCCACCAAGGACCTGACGCTGGAGCTGTTCAAGCGGTGCTGCGAGCGGGTGGACTTCGACGCGGGGCTGGCGATGCAGGCGTATCTGCGCAGCGGGGATGAAGATGCCCGGAACATCATCGAGTGGGCGCAGCGGACGGGCAAGCAGGTGACGGTGCGCCTGGTGAAAGGGGCCTACTGGGACTACGAGACGATCTTCTCCGAGCAGCAGGGGTGGCCCGTGCCGGTCTGGAGCCGCAAGGCGGACACCGACGCGTGCTTCGAGCGGATGAGCCGGGCCTTCATCGAGGCGACGCCCACGCGCGAGGGGCAGGGCGGCGTCAAGCTCGCCCTGGGCAGCCACAACGTCCGCAGCATTGCGGTAGCGCTGGCGGAGCTGGAGAAGCGAGACCTGCCGCAGAACGCGATCGAGCTTCAGATGCTGCACGGGATGGCGGACCCGCTGAAGGAGGCGGCGGCGGACCGGGGGCTGCGGGTGCGGGAGTACGTGCCGGTGGGTGAGATGGTGCCGGGGATGGCGTATCTGGTGCGGCGTCTGCTGGAGAACACGAGCAACGAGAGCTGGCTGAAGGCGGGGTTTCTGGAGGATGCCACTCCGGAGGAGCTGCTTGCGTCACCGCATCGTCGGGAACCCCAGGAACTCGGAAGAGACTCGGGCAACGGAGAGGCACTAAGGGACGACGGAACCCTACAGGGCCTAATGACGCTTTGGAAGCTAGCTGGCGAGCACAAGCTCAGCGTTCCAGTTGCGGGCCTCGCCGACGCCAAACACCTCGAGAACAGGTACTTCTTTACCGAGCCGATGCGCGACTTCTCCATGGCGAGAACGCGCGAGGCATTTGCCTCCGCGATCACGACCGCGAAGGTCCAGCACGTGGACAACGATGGGACGGTCGAGCAGGCGAATCAGATGCTCGACGCGGCGTCCGCGGCTTTCCCACGGTGGCGCGACACCGATCCGCTGGAGCGTTCGCGAATGATCGTGGAAGCCGCCCGGATCATGAAACAGCGTCGCGACGAGATCAGCGCCATCTGCCTGAAGGAAAACGGCAAGGACTGGCGCAACGCCGACGCCGACGTCTGCGAGGCGATCGACTTCTGCGAGTACTACGCCCGCATGGCGGTGCCACTCTTCGAGCCACGGCGCCTCGGAAAATTCGTGGGAGAGCTGGACGAGATCTGGTACCAGCCCCGGGGCGTCGCGGCGGTGATCAGCCCGTGGAACTTCCCGATCGCCATAGCCTGCGGCATGGTGACGGCGGCGCTGGTGACCGGGAACACGGTCATCCTGAAGCCGGCGGAGCAGACGCCGTATATCGCCCGCGTGCTCTGCGAGATCCTCTGGGAGGCCGGCGTGCCGCGGGATGTGCTGCACTACATCGCGGCGCCCGGCGAGACGGTCGGGGCGCACCTGGTGCGCGACCCGCGCGTGGCGGTCATTGCCTTCACGGGGAGCAAGGCGGTGGGCCTGGACATCGTGCAGGCGGCGGGCGTGACGCACGAGAGCCAGTGGCACGTCAAGAAGGTCATCAGCGAGATGGGTGGCAAGAACGCGATCATCATCGACGCCTCGGCGGATCTTGACGAGGCGGTGGTGGGGGTGCGCGACAGCGCCTTTGGCTTCCAGGGGCAGAAGTGCAGCGCGTGCAGCCGCGTGGTGGTGGTGGAGAGCGCCCACGACGCCTTCCTGCACCGCCTGGTGGAGGCGACGCGCTCGCTGGTGATCGGTGATCCGGTGGATCCCTCGACGGATGTCGGGCCGGTGATCGACGAGGCTGCCGCGCAGAATATCCGCAAGTACATCGAGATCGGCAAGAAGGAGGCGAAGCTGGTGTTTCCAGATATGTCGGGATCCGGGGCTGCCGCCCCGGCATCAGGGCCAAACCTGGTTGAGCTGGAAAAGAGGGTCGGTAAGCCGTTCGTCCCCCCGCACATCTTCGCCGGGGTCCGCCCCGAGCACCGGATCGCCCAGGAGGAGATCTTCGGCCCCGTGCTCAGCGTCATCAAGGTGAAGGACTTCGACGAAGCCCTGAAAGTCGCCAATCACCACCCCTACAAGCTGACCGGCGGCGTCTTTTCGCGCAAGCCCAGCCACCTGGAGCGGGCCCGCCGCGAGTTCCGCGTCGGCAACCTCTACCTGAACCGCGGCATCACCGGCGCCCTCGTGGGCCGCCAGCCGTTCGGCGGCTTCGGCATGTCGGGCGTGGGCAGCAAGGCCGGCGGACCCGACTATCTGCTGCAGTTCGTCGAGCCTCGGGCCTGCACGGAGAACACCATGCGGCGGGGCTTTGCACCCGGGCTGTTCGACGCCGGCTCGCCGATGGAAATGCGAGCGACGACGCAGGAGACGGCGGGGGGGTTCTGAGGGATTTGAGTTTTTACTCGATCGCCTGCCAATACCGACGTTTTGGCGTAGCTGAAATCCCCTCCGCCAGCGGGGCTACGGACCGCCTTTGCAGCACGGAACATCACCCATCAACTCAGATGGGCTCCGTCGCGCTGGACCATTCTCCGTCGGGCGGCGTGGCCTCAAGCCGGCTGCTCGCGCCTCAGCTCCACCTCGCCGAACTCCACTTCCGCGAGTTCGGTGAAGCGGTCGCCGTGCTCCTTGTCGTAGCGTGGAAACTGGGCAGGGTGAATAAGAATGTGCACCTCGAAGGGCCCGTCGCCGGGCAGCTTCCAGTTCTTGCCGTAGTGGCACAGCCACGGGTGCCAAACGAACGGCTGTTCCTTGGTGCCGATGACCTTTTCGTCGGGGCCCAGGATGGTGGCCTCGACCTTCAGACCCGGGACGAAGCGGCCGGTGTCCTTGTCGAGGATCGCCACTTCGAGGTGAGCGTTGGCTTCCTCTTCCTCGGGATCGTGCCAATGGATGGTTCCGTCGTCGTTGGGCAGCCACATGCCCTCGGCCTCCTCGATTGCGATGGCCACGAGGTAATCGCCGGCCTCGGTGAGGTTGCCGTAGCTGGCGACATGGTCGAGCATCTCGTTGAGCGCCTCGCGCAGGGCAGAGCCCTGGCGCTCGGCGAGATGCTGGTGCTGCTCCCGCGCTTCGTCGGTCCTGTCCATGAGCAGGTTCCTTTCTAGTATTGGGTTTGCGGCGACAACGGGCGCCACGGCAAGTCTACCACATCCCGCCCGCCGCGCCAGTGCCAGACCGTCCCCGGAACCAGGAATTCACGCGGGGCGGCGGAGAACCTAGTCCTCCTCGGCCCGGGGCTTCCATGCCTGCATGATCTGCTGCTGCACCTGCGGCGGCGCCGGCTCGTAGTGGCTCATTTCCATCACGAACGACCCCTGCCCGCCCGTGATGCTCTTGACCTGGTTCTGGTAGGCCATCACCTCCGCCAGGGGCACCTGGGCCTTGATGACCGCCATCCCGCCGCCCTCGAAGTCCTGGCCCATGATCCGGCCGCGCTTGCCCGACAGGTCCCCGGTGATCGTGCCCACGTTCGCCTCCGGGACCGTCACCTCGATGTTGACGATGGGCTCCAGCACCGCGGGGCGGGCCTTTAAAATCGCCTCACGAAAGGCCTTCTTGCCGGCGGACTTGAAGGCCACTTCCTTGCTGTCCACGGGGTGGTGCTTTCCGTCGTAGACGATCACGCGCACATCCTGGATCGGGTACCCCGCGATCGCCCCCTCGTTCAGCAGCTCCCGAACCCCCTTCTCCACCGCGGGGATGAACTGTCGCGGGATCACCCCGCCGACCACCTCGTCCACGAACTCAAACCCCTCACCGCCGGCATCCTTGCGCAGCTCGCTGCCGTTCTCGATCGGCTCGATCCGCAGATAAACCTCCCCGAACTGCCCGGCCCCGCCGGTCTGCTTCTTGTGCCGGTGATGCCCATCCGCCTTGGCGGTGATCGTCTCGCGGTAGGCGATCTTCGGGGGCCTGGTGTCGACATCGACGCCGCGGTTGCGCATGCGTTCCAGGACCAGCCGCAGGTGCAGCTCGCCCAGGCCGCTGATGACCACTTCATGCGTTTGGGGGTCGTTGTGCCAGCGGAAGGTGGGATCCTCCTCCGCCAGCTTGTGCAGCTGGGTGCTGATCTTCTGTTCATCGCCCCGTGCCTTGGGCATGATCGCCAGGCTGTACATCGGCGTGGGGTAGCGCAGGGGTTTTAGATGCACACTGTCCAGCGCGTGATCATCGTGCAGGACATCGCCGGTGTGCAGGTCCTCGATCTTGGCGACGCAGGCGATGTCGCCACTGATGACCTCCGGGGCCTCTGGATGGTCTTTGCCCTGGAGGTGGAAGACGTGCCCCAGCTTGATCGGCTTCTTGCTGTGCCCGATGTACACCTGCGACTGGCCGCTGAGCTTTCCCTGGTGCACCCGGAAGACGGCCAGCTTGCCGACATATGGATCGGTCGTGACCCTGAAAACATGAGCCAGCAGGGGTCGGCTGGCGTCCTCAATGACGGGGAAGGGCTTCTCCTGGGCACCTTCGCCCGTAACGAAGTTGGGCATGTTCCCCTCCAAAGGGCTGGGGAAGTGCTTCACGATCGCGTCAAGGAGCTCGGGCACCCCGACGCCGCTCTTGGCATCTGTGAAGAGAATCGGCACCACGTGGGCCTCGTCCATCGCCTTCTCGAACGGAGCGTGCAGCGCCTGGTAGTCCGGCTCCTCGCCGCCCAGGTATTTCTCCATCAGGTTGTCATCCATCTCCACGATCTGGTCGAGAATGGCGGCGTGGCAGCGCTTGACTGAGTCGATGTCGCTCTCACCTGCCGAGTTGAGCAGGCACTCGACCACCGCCTTGCCCGCGCCGGTGGGCAGGTTGATCGGAAGGCATTCGGAGCCGAAGGTGTCCTGTAAACGGTTGACCAGGGCGGCCAGGTCGAGGTCCGGAAGGTCGATCTTGTTCACAATGATCGCACGGGGCTTGTTGCGTTCTTTGGCGATCTCCATCATCCGTCGCGTCACCACGCCGATCCCCCCCTGGGCGTCCACCACCACCGCCACCGTCTCCACGGCGGGGATGCAGGAGATGGCCTGTCCCAGCAAGTCGGGCGAGCCGGGGCAGTCGATCAGGTTGATGCGCTTGCCGAGGTGATTGCAGTGCAGGACGGTGGAGAAGATCGAGTGCTTGTGCTCCTTCTCCTCCTTCTCGAAGTCGCTGAAGCTGCTGCCATCCACGGGAGAGCCCTTGCGGTTCACCGCACCTGCGGCAAAGAGCATGGCATCCACGAGCGTCGTCTTTCCGCTGCCGGCGTGACCGGCGACAAGAACGTTTCTGATGTCGTCCGTCTGGTAGTCGGGCATGCTACTGGCCTCCACGCCGGGCGCGTTCTGGTTTTTGGGGTACGGCCAAAGGCAAACCGCCCGGCCGGGCATCACCCGTCGATTATCCAGAGACCCGCCCGCCGTGCAACGCCTCAACCGAGCCGTTCACAGGTACACTCCGCCGGGCAGCTCCGCCTGCTGCTGCGCCGGCGGCCGGACATCGAGGATGCCTGATCGGCAGCGGCAAGCTCTAATCGCGGCTACTTCTCCGACCAGACGGCCAGCTCGTTGCCGCCAGGGTCCCGGAAGTGGAAGCGACGTCCACCGGGGAAGCCGAAGATCGGCTTGACGATCTGAGCCCCAGCGCCGCGGACGCGGTTGAGGGTTGCCTCTAACTCGGCGGCGTAAAGGACGACCAGCACGCCGGCGTTGGCGGGCGCGGGCCTGACCTGACCGTCGGCGCGAAACCCCCCGTCCACGCCGGCCTCTTTGGCGGAGAAGCTGGCGTATTCCGGGCCGTAGTCGGTGAACTGCCATCCGAAGACGTCGCCATAGAACCGCTGCGTCGCCGGCATGTCGGCGGTGGGCAGCTCGATGTAGTTGATTTGCCGGTCGTGCTCGCTCATGGCAGCAGATTAGCCACAGATTGCACAGATTGACACAGATTTACAAACGGATAAGCCGCCGAGGTCAGGCCAGGGCGGACAGGTGGCGGGCCAGCCAGACTGCCCCTGCGACGAGTGCCACGAGGATCAAGACGGCGAACGCTGTCGCCAATCCATTCGCAACCCATCCGCCCGAACGTGGCACGCTCTTTCGCGGCTCGTAGTCCAGCTTCGCCACGACCGCCTCCACAGACACTATCTCTCTGGAATCTGTGTCAATCTGTGTTGATGTGTGAAATCCGTGGCCACTCCGGTTGCTACACCCCCAGTTCGCCCTTCACCTGCACGAATGTTTTCACCGCGAACTCCAGGTCCTCGCGACTGTGGGCCGCCGAGATCTGCGTGCGGATGCGGGCTTTGCCGCGGGGTACGACGGGGAAGCTGAAGCCAACGACGTAGACGCCAAGCTCCAGCATCCGCGCGGCAAAGCGCCCGGCCAGGGACGCGTCGTACAGCATCACCGGGCAGATCGGGTGCGTCCCCGGCAGAATGTCAAAGCCCGCCTCCGCCATCTGGCCCCGAAAGAATCTCGTGTTCTCTTCAAGCTTATCGCGCAGGCTCGTGTCGTTCTCGATCAGCTCGATCGCCCTGATCGACCCCGCCACGATCGGTGGGGCGACGGTGTTGGAAAACAGGTAGGGCCGCGAGCGCTGGCGGAGCAGCTCCACGATCTCGGCCCGCCCGCTGGTAAAGCCGCCGCTGGCGCCGCCAAGGGCCTTGCCCAGGGTGCCGGTGATGATGTCCACGCGGCCCGTGACGCCGCAGTGCTCGTGTGTCCCACGCCCCGTCTTGCCGACGAAGCCGGTGGCGTGGCAGTCGTCGATCATCACCAGAGCGTCGTACTTCTCCGCCAAGTCGCAGATCTTGTCGAGCTGGGCGTAATAGCCGTCCATGCTGAAGACGCCGTCGGTGGCGATCATCCGGTAGCGGCTCCCCTTGGCGGTGGCCTCCTTGAGCTGTGCCTCCAGGTCCGCCATGTCGTTGTTCTTGTAGCGGTAGCGCTGGGCCTTGCAGAGGCGGATGCCGTCGATAATGCTGGCATGGTTCAGCTCGTCGCTGATGACCGCATCCTCGGCCCCCATCAGCGTCTCGAAGAGCCCGCCGTTGGCATCGAAGGCGCTGCCGTAGAGGATCGTGTCTTCCGTCTGGAGGAAGCCGCTGATCTTGTCCTCCAGCTTCTTATGAATGCTCTGCGTGCCGCAGATGAAGCGGACGCTGGCCATCCCAAAGCCGTACTCATCCAGCCCTCGATGCGCCGCCGCCTTCACTTCCGGATGCTGGGCGAGGCCCAGGTAGTTGTTGGCGCACATGATCAGCACGTCCCGACCCGCGGCGGCGGCCTCATCTGGCTTGTGCACGCCCGCCGCCAGCCCGGCCGAGCCGACGCGACTGACGCCCTCGATGGTGTCGGCGGCCGGCGAGGCCACGCCCACGCTGGTGCCCTGTGGGGTCGTAATGATCCGCTCGCTCTTGTAAAGCCCTTCGCTGCGGATCTGCCCGAGCGTGCGGCGAATCTCCTCTTGCATATTTCCGAACATCAGCAGGGTCTCCTTGGACTGCCCGCCATCGTATGGCCCCGGGACGTGCGGCGGAAGCGCATGGAGCGAGCCCGACGCGCCGCCGCCTGCTATGCTGGCGGCACGTGCCGCTGGTCCTGATCTCCATCCTCTACTGGCTGAGCCTGGCCACCTGGTTCGGCTCGGCGGTGTTCGTGGCGATTTCCGCGCCGATCGTCTTTCGGACTGTGCGCGAGAACGACCCACTATTGCCGACGGTGCTCAGCGTGAACTTGGAGGGCCAGCACGGCACGCTCCTGGCCGGCAGCATCGTGAACAACCTCCTGGGCGCGTTGTCGCGCCTGGCCTACTTCTGCGCTGGAGGGCTGCTGCTGGCTTTCATCGGCGAGTGGGTCATCGTCCTGCGCGAGGGACGCGACTGGATCCTGCCAATGCTGCGCTCGGCCCTCTATCTTTCCGCCGTGGCGCTCGCGGTCTACGACGCACGGTTCGTGCGCCCCAAGGTGGACGAAGCGCGGCGGACGTATATCGAGAATGCCGACGAGCCGGACGTTGCCAACGCGGCTCGTGATCGATTCGAGCAGCATGGCCGCGAAAGCGTTACGGTGCTGCAACTGCTGATCTTTGTGCTCCTGGGGCTGGTGCTCTTCAGCGGCATTGGCCTGGCCCGTGGTTTCGGTACGTCGATGTCGTTTTAGCGTTTCGATTTGGCAGGGAGCGATCGATGAAGCGTGAGAGTGCGGCGGTGCGAAAGCGGCGGGAGCGGTTGCGGGCGATTCTGCCGGTGCTCGAGGCCTCCTACCCCGACGCCCGATGCAGCCTGGACTTTTCCAGTCCACTGGAGCTCATCGTCGCCACCATCCTGTCGGCCCAGTGCACCGACGAGCGGGTCAACAAGACCACGCCGGCGCTCTTCAAGCGATATCGCAGCGCCCGAGCCTATGCCGAGGCCGATTCCGCGGAACTGGGCGCGATGATCCAGAGCTGCGGCTTCTTCAACCAGAAGGCAAAGAGCGTCCAAAACATGGCCCGCGCCTTGGTCGAGCATCACGGCGGGAAGGTCCCGCGGACGATGGAGTCGCTCACGAAGCTCGCGGGCGTGGGCCGTAAGACGGCAAACGTCGTTCTGGGCAATGCCTTCGGCAGCAACGAAGGGATTGCGGTGGACACGCACGTCGGCCGCGTCTCGAAGCGGCTGGGCCTGACCGCTCACGAGGATCCGGTGAAGATCGAGCAGGACCTGATGGCGATCGTGCCGCGCGAGATGTGGACGCAATGGTCACACCTGCTGATCCATCACGGCCGGGCGATCTGCCGTGCCCCGAAACCGCTCTGCGAGCAATGCCCGTTGCTGTCGCACTGCCCGACGGGCCCGAAGCTGCTGCGGGAGCGGGCGGCGAGCGCAGCTGGCAGGCCCGTTCGCAAGGTCCTCCCCACGCTGCTCAAGCGGGCGCGCC
>JBGTBZ010000479.1:0-3085 GCA_041749155.1 Phycisphaerae bacterium | reverse complement strand
AGCGGCCGGCGAGGGTGCAGGCCAACTCGGAAACGCCCTTACCGCCGCGCTCCAGCGCGACGGCGGCGGCTGACTGGAAGGGGGTGGCCGTGCAGAACGTCAGGAACTGGTGGGCCGAGCGCAGCGCCCGCGAGAGCTCGAGGCTGCCGATGCCCCAGCCGACCTTCCAGCCGGTGAGGGAAAACGTCTTGCCGAGGCTGGAGAGCGTCAGTGTCCGCTCCGCCATGCCCGGAAGCGTCGCAAGTCGGATGTGCGGCAGGGCGGCGTCGTAGGTCAGGTGCTCATACACCTCGTCGGTGATGGCGATCACGTCGTGCTCGATGCAAAGGCTGGCGATCAGCTCCAGTTCCTCTCTCGTGAAGACCTTTCCCGTTGGGTTGTGCGGCGTGTTGACCAGGATCGCCCGCGTCTTCGGCCCAAAAGCGCCCCGTAGCTCCGCCTTGTCGAACGTGAATGCCTGCTCCGCCGCCGGCACCTTCATGCCGACCTTCGCTTCCGGCCCCGGCGGGCGGAGCGTGACGGTCTTCACGACCGCCCCCGCCATGGCGGCACAGGCCCGGTAGGAGTCGTAGAACGGCTCGAACAGGATCACCTCCTCCCCCGGGTTCACCAGCCCCAGGAAGGCCGCCGCCAGCGCCTCGGTGCACCCGGTCGTCACCGTCACCTGCGTCTCAGGATCGATCTCCATCCCCGCCTGCTCCCGCCAGTGCTTCGCGATCGCCCCGGTCAGCTCCGGGATGCCCGCCATCCGGGCATACTGGTTCTTCCCCGCCGCCATGGCGTCGGCGGCGGCCTGCTTGATGAAGTCGGGGCCGTCGAAGTCCGGGAAGCCCTGGGAAAGGTTCACCGCCTGGTGCTTCACCGCCAGCGCGGTCATCTCGGTGAAGATGGTGGTGCCAAAGGGGGCGAATCGCTCTGCGACGGGCATGGCGGGAGAATACCGGCTGCCACGTCACCACGCGATCCGATGGAGGTGGCGGCCGCCTTTATCGGCCATTTCCATGACCTGCTCGCGCCGTAGAATGTGGGGCCGATGAAGCTGTCCCTCTCCGTCGTGAAGCCCGGTGATGTTGCGCCCCGCGGCCCCGCCTGCGGGTCTGGCGGAGGGGATATGGCCCATCTCTACGGCCGCAAGCCGTCGTGGCTGAAGATGAAAATGCCCGCCGGTGAGGGGTTCGGGCGGCTGAAGAAGCTCGTCAAGTCGCAGAACCTGCACACCGTCTGCGAGGAGGCCAAGTGCCCCAACATCGGCGAGTGCTGGAACGCCGGCACCGCCACGCTCATGATCCTGGGCGATACCTGCACGCGAAGCTGCGGATTCTGCAACATCAAGACCGGCCGGCCGACGTGGCTGGACGACGATGAGCCCCGCCGCGTTGGCGAAGCGGTGGCGGTGCTCGACCTGGGCCACTGCGTGATCACCAGCGTGAACCGCGACGAGCTGCCTGACGGCGGAGGGAAGATCTGGGCCGAGACGATCCGCCAGGTCCGACTGCAGGCCCCGGACACCAGCGTGGAGGTGCTCATCCCGGACTTCGAGGGCAACTGGGAGGCGCTTCAGCTCGTGATCGACCAGCGGCCGGACATCCTGAATCACAACATCGAGAGCGTTCCGCGGATGTACCGCAAGGTGCGCCCGCAGGCCAAGTACGCCCGAAGCCTAGAGCTGCTCCAGCGGTGCAAGCAGCAGGGCCTGGTTACGAAGACCGGCATGATGCTCGGCATCGGCGAGCGCGAGGAGGAGGTCGAGAGCGTGCTTGATGACTTGGTCAGCATCGGCTGCGACATTCTTACATTGGGGCAGTACCTCCAGCCGACCCCGAAGCACCTGCCGGTGGACCGGTGGGTCCACCCCGACGAGTTCCGCGAATGGAAGTGGCGCGGCGAGGCCAAGGGCCTGCGCCACGTCGAATCCGGCCCGCTGGTCCGCAGCAGCTACCACGCCGAGAAGCAGGTGCTGGCCAGCGCGGCGGTGTGAGGGGGTTGCACAGTGCACGACCTCGAGTACCAGCCGGTGGAGGCTTCCCCGGGAGAGGCGCCGGGCAGACCGTTGGTCATGATTCTCTTCGGCATGCTGGCGTTTGTAGTGGGCTTAGGAAGTTACGCGCTCTTCATCGCGATCCGCTCTCGGCAGTGGGTTGGCGGGAACGACTTTGGTGTAGTCGTCTGCTATGGCTTGGCCTGCTACCTGACGGCGGCGGTTCCCCTCTGGACCGGTGTTCTGGCGTTGGCGCGTGTCGCCCTATCGCAGGGCGGAGCGTCCAATTCGACGCGGTTGCTCACTTATGTCCTGTTGCCACCTCTGGTTGCGGCGGTCCCGGCGGCACTGCTTGTGATGGCATTTGGTGCTTCGCTCAAGCATGTACTATCCCCCGAAGGATTGACTTTCCTCGTCATGTTCATCAGCGCCGGGGGGACCTATGGGCTGGGTTGGCATATTGGCTACGGTTCGGGCTCCAGCCTCAATCGCCAATGACCCCCAGGACTGAACGGCAGGAGGCCGGAGCCGCCTCGGCTCTCTGGGGGCCTTAGCCGCCGAAAACGATGCTGACTGGCGGGGGGTTTTCGTGTCTACTAGGGGGCAGACAAACCCCAGCCGGATCAGCACCATGACACACAACCCCTTTGCGCGTCTAACTTTGCAGCGGATCTTCTTGAGCCTTGTCGCTCTGGCGGGCTTCGGCACGCTGGCGGCGGGATGCACGACGGACCGGCAGGTCGTCTCGCAGGCCAACCAGATCCACCAGGAGCTGGAGCCTACCGTCGTCATCGACCCTGAGCTTGCGGGATATGTGCAGGCGGTGGGCGATCGCATCGTCGAAACGGCCCGGCAGATGCACGCCGAGGGCGAGCTGTCGGCGGAGCCCTGGATGTTCCAGAACGTGAAGTTCCACCTGGTGGCGAGCCCGACGCTCAATGCATTCACCACCGGCGGAACGCACGTTTACATGTACAGCAAGCTCTTTGAGGAGAGCGACACGGAGGATTCGTTTGCCGCGGTCGTGGGGCATGAGTTTGGGCACATTGTGGGGCGGCACGTGCAGAGGAGCATGGACCGGCAGATGGGCATTCTCGCCGCCGCAGC
>JBGTBZ010000478.1:0-2194 GCA_041749155.1 Phycisphaerae bacterium | reverse complement strand
GGGCGGCGGCGTTCAGGGCTGAAATGACGGCGGTCTCCTGCGGCGTGCCCGCCTCGCCGGCCCAGGGCCGGATGGCGGAGCTGGCGGGTGACCCTGCGTCCAGATTCTCCCGGATCATCGCCGCGGCGGCGGCGAAGGGATCGCCGGGGACAGAATGGGTCGGCTGCGTGACCATCTGCTCGAGTTCCGGCAGGCGGAACGGGTGCTCAAAGCCGGCACGCACGCGCGCGAGCTGGTGCACGTCGGTCGTCCGGTCGCGAAAGGTCATGAAGGCGGCCAGGAGCTTGGAAAGCGGCCCGGCCAGCCCGTGCTCGGCGATGGCGGCGCCAAGGACGTTCTGCGCGTCACCGGGGTCGAGCAGGGCCTCGCCCCCGAACTCGAGTTTCGTGTCGGAGCGCCGCGGCAGGCCCTCGGTGCCCCGCCAGGACTCGGCGGGCTCGACGGCGACTGTTAGCGTCTGCACCTGGTCCTCGTGGTCCAGCGTGTCCGGGATTGTCGCCCCGCGGGCGTTGCTGCGGCGGTAGCCGAGGGTGATCTTCGTACCGGGCGGCCGAGACCCGACGTACTCCCGAAACTGCTGGGCGTTCATGGGCTTGCCGTCCACGGAGACGAGCAGATCCGGCCGTGCCAGGTCGAACGCGTCGCCCGCCTCCAGGGCGGCGCCATCGAGCGGGCCGGGGAAGAACCAGGAAAAGACGGTGTGCCCGCCGGGGATGTCGCGGACATCCACGCCGATGTACCCCACCGGCCGGGTCGCGGGCTTCGCCGCCTCTGCCTGCGGCGCGGGCGGGACCAGGAACAGGAGACCGATCAACATGCTTTCGAGCATGGCCGGGATTCTCCGCGCCGGGGCCCCGGACGCAATGCCATTGGCCGGATGCGACCAGGGGCCCCGCGGCGTTAGGATGGATGCGTGCTCTCGCCGTTGCACTTCTGGCTTTGCTTTGTGGGCCTGGGCTTGATGCTGGTGCTGCTGGCGTGGCTGGGCAGCCGGCGGAGGCGGCTGAGTCCGCGGCAGGTGAAGGCTGCAAGGGGCGAGGTGGCATGCGGGCGGTGCGGTTATGACGTGCGGGGGCTCCCCAGCGATATCTGCCCGGAATGCGGCGGCGATCTGAATGAAGTGGGCCGCCTCGCGCCGCAGTTCCGTCGCTGGCAGGCGGTTCCGCCTTTGCTACGGGGCGTTGCATTTGGGGGAGTGGTGCTGCTACTGGCGGCGATGCTGGGCGGCCTGGCCCTGACGGATCATGTGCCTTACCGCCAGCGGCAAACGGGCACCGAGTACCTGCGTTTGAGGACGCTGATCCTGCCCGACAACTCGCTGCTGCTGCTTCAGTCAACGGTTGTGAGGGACGAGTGGCACGCCTCAGGGAGTCAAACCCGCACCAGCGATTCCCGGCTCTCCGCGGCACCGATCGTTCGCCAGGTGGTTATCGAGGGGATTCGCGGAAACCCCGCCAATGGAACCTCCATCGGTCCCGCGATCGCGCGACTCGAAATTGACGCGATCAGCGGCCGGTGGTCAATCGTGCAAGGCACTCAGGTGCTCAGAGCCGGTACGAATCCGATGACGCCGGAGGATGTGCTGTTTTTCCTGTCGCTGGCCGTCTATCCGGATAACGTCCGGCCCGAAGTGACGCAAATCGTGGAGCGCGCCACCGGGGGTGTCGATGCCGACCGTGTGGAGCGCGATAAGGCGCGGCGCCTTCTTAGCGCGGCTGGCGCTCTTTACTGCAACACCAGAGACATGGGCCGGGTGTGGCTGGGCATGGACGCGCACGGCGGCGCCTCACATTGGGCAGACCAGGTTCCAGAACGCTGGCGAAGTTCGCTTCCACGGGACGACTTCCTTCTTTCGTATCAAGCCGGGGGAACCGGTGAGTTGATGTACTTTGGCGGCACCGGCGACATCGACTGGCAGCCGTCATTGGCACACGTCGTGCCGATGGGGCTGTTCTGGCTGGCGGTGCTGATCGCAAGCGTTCTGTTCGCCTCGCGGCGGCGTTCGATCCGCACGCGCCCGGCGGTGGCACACGAGGGATCCAGCACGTTGCCGGGGCCGGACAGGCAGGCGTTCGGCGCCCCTGCCACGCGTGAATGAGGCTGCGTTACGGCGGGCCGTGGTAGACTGGGGATGTGCTGGCTCCATGGCCCTTCTGGTCCGCCTATGCCGGCACGGGCTTCCTGCTCGTGCTGC
>JBGTBZ010000477.1:0-1527 GCA_041749155.1 Phycisphaerae bacterium | reverse complement strand
GAGACCGCCGGGCCGCAGCCGCACCTGGCCCGCCGGCCACATATCCCCCGCCCCATCCCCCCCGCTCCGCGCGACGGCGGAGACGCCCTGCTGACGACACGCGAGCTGGCGACTGCCTTTAACCTTGACCGCCGTCGCAGCGCCCTTTCCTCGTTGGGAAAGGTGCCCTGGCTCAAGTTGTTCATAGTCGCGGCGGTGCTGATCTTCGCCTTCGTCGGCATCCGCTTCGCCGCGGGCGTCCTGTGGGAGCCGGTGAGCGAGTTCCTGGGCGTGGAGCGCAGCGGCGAGCCGGACGTCGAAGGCGTTCTGCCGGCCGAGACGCCGTAGCAGACTAGTGGTCCCCTTTCTGCCCCGCCGCGAGCCACGCAATGGCTTGCGGCGTTTTTTTTCTCAAACCGGCTGTAGTGGCTGGGGCAGCCCAGGCGGCGACTCGACGACAATACCGTCGCCGGGCCGGACCTCGCCGCCGGCGAGGACGACCGCCATGATCCCTGCCTTGCGAATGAGGCCTCCCGCGGCATCGCGGTCCAGGACGGCGGACATCAGGCCGGCCTGGAGTTGCTCGAGCTGGTGGCAGGGGTTCCGAAGCCCGGTGACCTGGAGGATGGCGGTCTCTCCGACGTGAAGCCGTGTGCCGGTGGAAAGACCGAGCAGATCGATACCCCGGGTGGTCAGGTTTTCGCCCATCTGGCCAGGCAGGATGTAAAACCCCCGGCCCCGAAGCTCATCATGAAGTTCTGAATGGATCAGATGAACCTGCCGCCGGTTCGGCTGGGCAGGGTCCCTGGCGACTCGCGAACGGTGCTTGACGGTCTGGCCGGCATGGGCGTCCCCCTCGACGCCCAAGCCTTCAAGCAGGTGTATCACCGGCTGGTTCGGCTTGCTGAGCGTGTGTCCCGGGCTGCGGCTGACGGCGGTGATGTGCGGCATGGGGAGGCTGCCCACAGGTGATCCACAGCGGCGGGCGGTCGCGCAGAAGGTTTGTACCGATGATCCGCGGGATCGGGCGGCGCGGGAAGCTTATGGGCTCGTTATGGCCGGTGGGCGCGTGTGAGCGATGGGGCCCAGCGCGGTATAGTTCGCGCCGCCCAGGGCCGCGGGCCCGGTTTCCCCGTTCCGACGCCGCTATCGAATGACCCGCTCGGCCCTCGACACAGTCCGCCTGACCGCCGGCCGGCCCCGGCTGCTCATCAACCGCCGGGCGATGCTCTTCAACGTCCGGCAGGTCCGGACCTTCGCCGGGGAAGGAATGAAGCTCTGTGCGGTAGTGAAGGCCGACGCCTACGGCCACGGGGCCCGGGGGGTGGTCGATGTCCTGACTAACTTTTACACGCCAAACGTCGCCGCCCCGGCGGTGGACGCCATTGCCGTGGCCAGCCTGGCGGAGGCCGCCAGCCTGCCGGAGCTGGATGTGCCGGTGATCGTTCTTCGGCCCGTGGAATGCGTTTACGTGGGCAGCAACAGGGCGGAGCTGGAGGAGGCGATGCGCCGGGGCGTGGTGCTGTCGCTGATCAGCACGGCGGCGGT
>JBGTBZ010000476.1:0-6413 GCA_041749155.1 Phycisphaerae bacterium | reverse complement strand
GCCATTCCCGTCAGCGAGAACGCCAGGCATAGCCCCGCAAGCCCCGCCACCCAGACCTGCCGCCACACGCGCCAGGCCAGGACGCCCGTGATCACCGCCAGGGCCGCGTCCGCCAGCGACTGGATGCCGTAAAGCGTCAGGATCGCCGGCCGCATCGCTGGCTTCAGCCATCGGCCGTTCTCAAACTCCCGCGGACGGTCGTCGGGCCAGTGCGCCGCCGCTTCAGAGAACTGGAAGGCCACGTCCGCCCCGCCATCGAGGTCCGGACCGACCGTCTCGATGATGGCGGCGATCAGCAGGGGATAGGCCGGCGGGCGCACCAGGGCCTTGATGCGCGAGCGGATCGTCCCGGTGATGTACCTTTCCTCCGCGGCGAGGTTGAAGCCAAGGTGGAGGTAATCGGCCGAGTCGCCGTTGAAGTGGGCGAGCGAATGCGTGTCATGCGAGGCCGCCACGCCGCTGACGAAGACCGCCCGCATCGCCAACGCCACCACGAACACCGCCACCAGCACCCACAGCAAGCTGCGCGGCGTGCGCTCACTTGCCGGGTCGGATCTGTCCGGCGCTGCCGCCTCGTGGCGCAAGGGGAAGGAGGCTGCCGGGGTCTCGTCGGGCATCGATGTGCAGGCGCTACCGGGCTGAAGCGGGTCGCCTCATGCGAGGGCTGGGGCTGGGACGGCAGCGCTGCGCCGCATCGCCAGGAAGTTCTCCATCAGCTTCTCCCCGTGCTCCGTCAGGAAGCTCTCCGGGTGAAACTGCACCCCCTCCAGCGGCCAGCGGCGGTGACGCAGCCCCATGATCTCATCCTGATCCGTCCAGGCCGTCATCTCGAAATCTTGCTCCTGCAGTGTCCCCCGGCGGACGATTAGCGAGTGGTAGCGCGTCGCCGTAAACGGACTGGGAACGCCAGCAAAGAGCCCGCGGCCGTCGTGGTGGATCTGGTCGGTTTTTCCGTGCATCAGGCGGCCGGCCCGCTCGACGACCCCGCCGAAGCGGTCGGCGATGCACTGGTGGCCGAGACAGACCCCAAGGGTCGGAACCCCGGCAGGCGCAAGCCTTTCCATGATGTCGGCGCTGGCCCCGGCCTCGCGCGGAGTGCACGGCCCCGGCGAGACGACCAGGTGGCTGGGGCCCATGGCGGCTGCCTCCTCAGGCGTGATCTGGTCATTGCGAACGACCTTCACGGCGAGATCGGGCATGGTCCTCCGGGCGACAGTGCCCACGAGCTGGACAAGGTTCCACGTAAAGCTGTCATAATTGTCGATCAGCAGGAGCATGCGGGAGGCAATGGTAGCGCACAGCGCCAAAGGCCGCTTCCGGAGCCGTGGCAGGGGTTGCGGCCCGGCGGTTGCGCGTCTAACCTTTAGCAAGAGTTCCGCGGCGCAATGCCGTGGGCGTGAAGCGGCATGACTCACAAGTCGTCTAATTCCGACGCGGAAGCCGCGGGCGGTGTCCAGGCGGACGGCCGACGGGATGCGGTCAGCGCGTCCCCCGGCAAAACCGGACGCGACCGCAATTCCGACTCCATGATGCGGGATTCGCTCATGGTGACGCGGGTGGACGGCATGCACTGTCACAAGTGCGAGGAGCGGATCGTGCGGTCTGTAACGGCCCTTCCGGGGGTTCGCGAGGTGGAGGTCGACTTCGCCAGCGGACAGGCCTCGATCATCTTCGATTCGCGCAAAGTCAGCGCCCATCAGGTGATCGGCGCCATCGAGGAGGCTGGCTACCGCTGCGAGGATTCCGCCCTCGGCAACAACGGCGGAGCCGTGGAGTGATCTGCAAACCGCCCCGGGTACAATAGATATGCGCACCGGGGCGTTTACCGGCCGGCGCGGCCCATATCGCCCCTTAGACCAACCCGGCAAACCGCCGGCGCCGCGGCCCAGTCCGCTTCAGGCTTCTGCCCTCATCCGCCAACCACAGTCCCATGGCAACGACCACCACTCGAATCGAAGACTTCAAGGAAAACGCCGAGCTGATCGACGATCACGCCCCGGCGGAGGAGATCCACGTCGACGTCAGGAAGCCGACGCTGCGGCAGTTCCTCAAGACCGTCGTCAAGACCAACGGCTCGGACCTGCACCTCCAGGCCGACAGCGCTCCGATGATCCGCGTGGACGGACGCCCGCGCTTCCTGGACTGTCCCCCGCCGACCAATGACGAGATGGAGGGGTTCAGCAAGGAGCTCATTCAGGACGCCGACAAGATGCACGACCTGCATCAAAGGGGCTCCTGCGACACCAGCTACACCTTCCTGGACGAGAAGACCAACGAGTTGATCGCCCGTTTCCGTGTCGCCAGCTTCCACTCCCGCGGCAAGTACGCCATCGTCATGCGGCGGATCGTCACCAAGATCCCCAACTTCCAGGAGTTGAATCTTCCCCACCAGATCGAGGGCCTGGCCGGCCTGCACCGCGGACTGGTGCTGGTGTCGGGCACCACCGGCTCGGGCAAGAGCACCTCGCTGGCGGCGATCATCGGCAAGATCAACCGCTCGCGCGCCGAGCGAATCATCACCGTCGAGGACCCGATCGAGTACGAGCATTCCGACGTCAAGAGCCTGATTTCCCAGGTCGAGGTGGGCACCGACACCGAGAGCTACGAGCACGCCCTTCGGGCCGCCATGCGGCAGGACCCGGACGTGATCCTGATCGGCGAAATCCGCGACACCTTCTCGCTGGTCACGGCCCTGCGCGCCGCCGACACGGGGCACATCGTCTTCAGCACCGTTCACGCCACCAACGCCCCGATGACTATCGAGCGCGTGGTCGCCCTGTTCGACAAGGCGCAGTCGGAGCTGATGAACACGCAGCTTGCGACGAACCTGGTCGCGGTCTTCTGCCAGCGCCTGGCCAAGAAGCGCGACGGCGCGGGCCGCGTGCCGGTCGTGGAGTTCATGAACATGACGCCGCTGGCCCGCAAGCACATCCTGGATCACGACTACGACAAGCTCAAGAACATCGTGGCCAACCGCGAGTCGGGCAACCAGACCTTCGACCAGCACCTGACCGACCTGTTCCAGAAACAGATCATCGATGTCAACGAGGCCAAGCGCCTGGCGAGCAACGTGGATGCCCTGAACATGGCACTCCGGAGCATCGGCAACAGCGACAACCGCCTCGTGCAGATGTGAATGCCCGGATCGTCGCGAGATCGCCTGTTGGATCCACGATTTATCGAAAGCCCACGGCCTATGGCCGTGGGTCCTTCCTTTGTCCTTTCGTGAGCTTTTTCCCACGCGCGGGTAAGCTCCCGCCCACGTGCCTGCCGAAGATTCAACGCTCGCACCAGAGGCGACTTCGCCCGACGAGCTCGCCGACCAGCGCGCCCTCGAACACGACGCCCAGCACCTCGGCGACGAGTTGCCCGAGCCCCCCCTGCCCCGCCGCGGCCGGCGCATTCGCCGCTGGCTCAAATGGGTTATCGCTCTCATCGTCCTCGCCTTCGTCGGCCGCGCGCTCTGGAGCCAGCTTTCCGCGGCCACCAGCCAGGATGTCGCTTTTCGCTGGCCGTGGGCGTTTCTCGCAACCATCGCCCTGGGCGGGCTTTACGGCTCGCTCATGGCCAGCGAGCGGGCCCTGCTCGAGGCCTTCAGCGGCGTACGGCTGCCCTGGAAGCGGATGATGGCCATCGCCTGGGTGCCCCTGGCGGGCAAGTACATCCCCGGCAAGTTCGCCGCCGTCGCCGGGGCGGTCGTCCTGCTGCGGCGGGCGGGCATCGCCACCGCCACGGGGCTTTCCATCTTCGTGATCCTCGACGCGATGCCGATCCTGACCGGCTCGATGCTCTCGGGCCTGCTGCTCTTCGACGACGAGGTCCGCTCCGCCGTCAACCGGCACTTCCCGCTGGCCTGGGCGGCCCTCGCGGGGATGATCGTGCTCGGGCTGGTCGCGATCCATCCGGCGGTCTTCGGAAGGCTCGTGAACGGCGCCCTGCGGCTCCTGAGGCGCCCGCCGCTGCCGCGCGTGCCGATGTTACGGGATTATCTCTCGCCGGCGGCCTGGAGCCTGGGGCAATGGGCGGGGAATGCTGCGTCGCTTTTCCTGATGTGCGTGGCATTTTCGCCGGCGGGTCGGGCACCGGGGCTGGTGGACGTGCCGACGGTCGTCGGAATCACCGCCATCGTGATGTGCGCCAGCTACTTCAGCGCGTTCCTGACCCCCAGCGGCCTTGGCGTGCGCGAGGGGTTACTGCTGGTGCTCCTCGGCACGCTCCTCCCCACCCCCGCCGCCGCGGCGGTCACCGTGGCGATGCGCCTGGCGCATACGGTCGTCGAGATCATTCTGTGCGGGGTGGGGCTGGTGATGCTGCGGGGGATGGATGAAGATGTCGTCTCGCTTTAATCATCGCCGATATGGGCAGACTCGGCGACGCGAACGACCACGCGGGCAGGGACGGAGGGAAGCTTGGACATTTCGTTACGCCGTGATCGTAACGTCCAGCGGCTTGATCAGGATGTCTTCTACTGGTAGCGGCTCCCCACGCGCCTGGAGACTCTCCAGGTAGAGGGCTACCGCTTCCCGGATACTGCTCACGGCCTCCTCCAGCGTGCCTCCCTCGGAATGACAGCCGGGCAGAGCCGGGCAGAATGCGTGGTAGCCTCCATCAGGCTGAACCTCGAAGATCGCCGTAAACCGCATGGCGGATTCTACGTCGGCAGCCCGTGCGACGCGGCGATCAGTCAAACAGCCCCGGCTGCTGCGTCGCCTTCCTTCGCCGCTTTCCGGCCGGCTCGGGGTCGGCCAGGCCGCTTACGCTGCAATTAAAATTCTGCTCGTGCTCGAAGATCTCCCGCACGCGCTCGATCCGGTCCGCCGACTCAGGGCTTCGGTCCCAGCGGATGCGCTTGATCCGCGGGAAGCGCAGGGCAAAGCCGCCTTCGTGACGCTCACTCTGCTGGATCGCGTCGAACGCCACCTCGAACACCACCTGCGGCCGCACCGTGTAATGCCGCCCGCCGGCGACGCCCGTCTGGATCAACAGAAACAGCTCCGTGAGCTTCTCGATCTCTAAATCCGTCACGCCGCTGTAGGCTTTGCCGATGTTCACCAGCCGCGCTTCCGGCTCGACGGGGTCGCGGTCCCAGACGCCGAAGGTGTAGTCCGACAGCACGTTGCGCCGCCGCCCATGCCCGTGCTCGGCGGCGGTGACGACGACGTCCAGCGTCGGCAAATGAGTCTTGAGCTTGATCCACGCCCCGCCGCGCCGGCCGGGGGTGTAGGGGCTTTGCGGGTCCTTGATGACCAGCCCCTCGTTCTTCATGCGGCGCGATTCGTCGAAGGCAAGCTGGATCTCTTCCGCCGCCCGCACCGGCGCAATGGCCGACATGAGAAGCTGATCCTGTGCGCCCAGCACGTCCTCCAGGGCGAGGCGGCGCTCAGCAAGCGGCCGGTCCAGCAGCAGCTCGCCGTCGCGAAAAAGCAGATCGAAGGCGATAAAGCGACAAGGGTAATGCTCCAGGATCTCCGGCGTCAGGTTCTTGCGCCCGAGGCGCTTCTGTAGCATCGCAAAGGGCAGGACCGTTCCCGTCTCGGCGTCGTAAGGCACGATCTCGCCATCCAGCAGCAAGTCCCCGGCGGCGGCGCCGGCGTGCTCGACGATCTCGGGGAAGCTCTCCTCCACGCGATCCAGCGTGCGCGTGAAGATGGCTACGCGCTGGTCCTGCTTGTGGATCTGGGCCCGGATGCCGTCCAGCTTGTGCTCGGCCAGCCATGCGGCATCTCCGGTTGCTTTGCTGATCGCTTCCGCCGCCTCCTGGGCGGTCTCCACAACGCCCGCCAGCATGAAGCTGACCGGGTTGAACAGGCGGAATCGCGCCTCCGCCAGCTTCCTCTGCTTCGCCAGCAGCGCCACCTCGCCGACATCGCCCACCAGCAGGATCGCCCGCCGCACCGCCTCCAGCTCGTGACCGAAAGCCTCCGCCAGGGCGGCGTGGAGAACGCCCTCGCGCACGCCCGTGCGCAGGTCGGAAAAGATGATCTTTCCGACATAAGCCGCCTCGCGCGGGGTGCGGATGCGCATGAACAGCCGGCGCAGCTCGTCTCGCTTCGCCTCCTGCTGGCCCGTTTGCGCCAGGACATCCCAGGTTTTCTGGAGATTGTGCAGCGACAGTGGCGGGCGCTGCTGGTCGATGCGGGCAGGGTTTTGCGGGTCGATGCGCTCGTGCCAGAGCTGGGCCATCGCCTCGCCGAACTCCCCCGCCGCCGTCACGCGGCGGTACCACTGCTCGGGATCCATTTCGAACATCTCAACGACAACCGCGGAGACCGCGGCGCCGGATATTCCCAGGACGCGCTCGTCGGTGGCCGCGAACGGCCTTCCCGCCGCAAACCGGGCCGCCAGCGGCAATTGCGCTTCATCCAGCGTACGAAAGTAAGCCGCCAGGGCAGACTGTTTGGCCAGTTTCTTCG
>JBGTBZ010000475.1:0-1555 GCA_041749155.1 Phycisphaerae bacterium | reverse complement strand
TGACGCACGGGCATGCGCAGCTCGCCGCTGCGATCGGTCCAGGTGACCAGGTCCGGGCTCGTGGCCAGGCAGTAGGGCAGGGCTCCGCCGGGCGCATCCCAGTACAGCCACCAGAGGCCCTCGCGGTGCACGAGCGACGGTCCCTCCGCCATCCGGTCGACGATCGGCGTGCCCGCCCCGGCAATCGGCTCGCCAAGCACCGGCGGATACGGGCCCTGGCCCCGGTCGGCAAACGCAAGCCGCAGGTTCTTTCCGCCGCGGTCGGGGCCCATTTCGTTCTTGATAACCATTACCCAGCGATCACCCGCGTCGTCGCGGGCGACCTGGGCGTCGATCACGCCATGCTCCGGCTGGGGCGAGTAGAAGAGCTCCGGGGCGGAAAACTGCTCGAAGTCCGTCGTCCGCGTGACGTACATCCGGTGGTCATGCCCGTGCGGATCCGTGCTCTCATCCCCATCGTCCAGCTCCGACTCCAGCGTCGAGGCGAAGAGCACGAAGAACTCCTGCCGATCCGGATCCCAGTGAAGCTCGGGCGCCCAGGTGTTCTTCACGCCCTGGCCCGCCTCGCCCCAGACATCGATCTGCCGCGGTGGAGACCACTCGCGCAAGTCCCTGGAACTGGCGTACCCGAAGCTGCGCGACCACCAGTCGGTCGTCCAGACCATGTGAAACGTGCCGTCATGGAAGAGGATCGAGGGATCGCGCATGAGGCCCTCGCCCGGCCAGTCGGGCGGGTCGAGGATCGGCCGATTGTCGTTCACACCCTCGAAGCTCAGCCCGTCGCGGCTGATCGCGAGGAACACGCCCGTCTCCCCGTTGCCCTGGAAATAGGGAAAGATCAGCACCTGGCCGTCCGCCACCTCTTTGGCCGGCCCCGGCTGCGCCGCGGCCTCCGCGATCTCCTGCACCGCCTGCGCGACGGAAAGCTCGCCCGCGAGCCTTTTCTCCCACGTGGGCCGCACGATGCCCGCCGCTTCGGGCACGCGCCCGTAGTAGCCACGGGCGATGCCGTAATCCACGTGATCCGGGCTCACCAGCCGCCGCACCGTCGCCGCCGCCTGCACGAACATCACAGTGTGAGGAATGTCGCGAAATGCCGCATCCGCCGGGCCAAGCCCTCCCTCGCCAAGCGCCCTTCGCAGGCCGTTCAGGGCCGTCCCCGGCTGGTCCGCCGTCGCCAGGTCCAGCGCGTGGATCAGCTCGTGCAGCACCATCTCCGCCAGCAGCGCGTCATCCGCTTCCGACACCGCCACGATGCAGATCGCCCCACCGCGGCTGCGGTGCGTGAAAGCCTCTGGCGTGGGAGCTTCTGCGACAAGGTATACCGGCGTCACGACACCCGGATCCTGCATGCCCAGCGAGTCGAGCAGGTGTCTCACGCTCGCCGCCTCGCGACCCCCGAACGCCCTTGTCAGCCGGTCCCGGCCGCGCGTGATCGCCTGCTCGTGCGACGGCCAGATCGACTCTGCAAAGTCCTGCTCCGCCGCCGCCAGGGCCCGCGCATAGGCGACCAGGGGCTCGCGCAGGCTGACGTGGCGTCCGCGAAGCTGCTGCG
>JBGTBZ010000474.1:0-7690 GCA_041749155.1 Phycisphaerae bacterium | reverse complement strand
GGGGGATTCCGGATACCTATGTGCCGGCGCGGAACACGGTGCTGCTCTCCCTGGCCCTGGCCTACGCCGAAACACTGGAAACCGGCCTGATCTACTGCGGCGTCAACGCCGTCGACTACAGCGGCTACCCCGACTGCCGGCCGGAGTTCATCGCGGCATTTGAGAAGATGGCCAACCTGGCGACCGGGGCGGCGGTAGAGGGGCGTATGAGAGTGGAGATTCGTGCCCCTCTGATCGGCCTGTCCAAGGCGCAGATCATCCGCCTGGGCGTCTCTCTTGGCGTCGATTACTCCCTGACCCTGAGCTGTTATGACCCCGACGCCGCCGGACGCGCCTGCGGCGGCTGCGACGCCTGCCTTCTCCGTCGCCGTGGCTTCACAGAAGCGGGCGTGGCGGACCCGACAGAATACGTGGCAAAGCCGGCCGATATCGCGGTGCGTGCGTCACGATGAATCGCGTGCTCAGGTGACAATCTCTCGGCCGATTCTGCTGATTGCGCCTGCGGCTCACCCCCCGGCCGCGGGGCTTGGGGAATAGAGGAATAGCCGCGAGGACAGCCCCCCGGCGACGGCAGCGCGGCTGGAGCCGGTGCTGACCCGAATCACGATGGTGTTCCGCTCGCCCGGCTTCAAGGCGGCGCTGACGTCCAGGTCGAGCGTGCTCGGCCGCTCGTACGACTCTCGGTAGGGGCGGTGGCCGATGTACTGGCCGTTGACCCACAGCCAGGCCTCCGTCTCAACGACGGGGGCATAGAGCTTCACTGGCTTTCCGGTGGCGTGGGCGGGGAGGTCGATGTCGAAGCGGTACCAGATCGCCCCGACATAAGGGTGGCCGCCGGGGCTCATGTACCCCTGGGCGTAGAAAGGTTTGGTGGTCAGCAGCCGCGGCCAGGCGGCCGTGTCGTGGGCGGGGTCGTACCACTTATCGAAGCGTCCGTCGTCCAGCGGATCGACCTGGAAGAGCGCCTTCTCCGGCAGCAGGGCGATAAGCGAGCCCTCGGTGCCGCCGGTCATGGCGACGAGCTTGCGGTACCAGTCGGCGCGCTCGACGACGCCCCAATAAAAGATGCCGGAGTGGTAGCGCTCCTCGTGGTCGAGCACCAGGAAAGGGTTGATCTCCATGAGCTGGCGGCGCACGCCCATCATGGCGTCCGCCTCCGCGGCGGCGCGGCCGAACTCGCCGCCCCACTCGGCGGCGTGCATGGCCATGTAGTGCTTCAGGTGCTCGAGGATCAGGCGGTCGATGCGGACGTGCGTCTTAACGCGGTCGGTGTCTGCAAGGCTTTCGGCGGCGGCGATGTGCGCCTCCAGCTCCGCGAGCAGCTCGGGGGTGTAGACGTAGGGGAGGATGCGATCCTCGTGGCCGAGGAAGGGCGTTTCTTCCATCGTGCGATCCAAGGCATCCCAGAAGCGCTCCGCGGGCCGGGCGGCGGGGCCGTACCAGCGAGCGAAGAAGTCTCTGAGCAGAGCGTCCACGTCGGCATCGGCATCCCAGGAGAGGCGGGCGCGGATGTACTTGGTGGTGATGCCCCCCTCGATCCACTGGTTGCGGGCCTCATCCATGAAGCCGACAGCGCCCCATTCCTTCAGCAGCGGGTAATCGCGGGCGAGCTTACGCGTCAGCGGCACGGGCGTCAGGCTCGAGACGAGCATGGTGTAGCTGTAGTTGTAGAGCCAGACCTTGTCGTTGAGCTCGCACCACTGCCGCAGGAACTGACCCTGCCGCTGCATCTGCCAGGAGCGAGAGTTGTCATACGCGTGGATCGTGTCGCTCCAGATGGCGGCGAACATGATGGAGATGTTCGGCTCGATGGTGATGCCGATCGGGGGCGTGTTGCGGTTGGCGTAGCCGTTGGTCGTGACGATACGGTCGGGGAACTCCTTGGCCACGTCGCGGGCGACGGCATTGACGAATAGGATCCACTCCTCGGTGATGCTCGCTTCCTGCGGCACGCCCTCGCGGCCGATCAGGTCGGTGAAGCCGCGATTGAGCTTCACGGTCTCCGGGTTGAAGTCGCGCGGCATACCGTCATCCGGGGCAATGCCGATGGAGCTGAGGCTCGAGTCGGCGCGGAACATCTCCTTCATCTTTTCCGCGGCGATCTGGACGGACTCGGGGTTCGTCAGGTTGGGCATGTGCGGGTTGACGCTGCCGTCCAGGTTGCGGGCGAAGAGCTCCGGCCGCGTCTCGGCCAAGGCGGCGTCGGCGACGAAGTTGCGCACGCTGGAGTCCCCCGGCGGAGCGAACATGTTGTCCGGGTTCAGCCGGTTGCGGATCTTCCAGCGCTTCTCCTGCTCAAGCATCTCCGGCGTGGTGTGCACCCACCAGTTGCGCTGGCGGAAGTCCGGCCTCTCGCGGATCTCCATGTCGGCGAGATTTATCGTCGGCTGCTGTTGCGGGAGGACCTCGCCGAAGTCGCCCGGCATGAACCAGCGGACCCCCAGGTGCTCCAGCAGCGCGTAGACGGCGTATTCCGTGCCGTGGTACGGTCCCTCGTCGTTCCCCGCCAGCAGCAGCCGATCGTCGCGGGCGAGGACGACGAACCCCTCCTCGTTGCGCGATGGCGTCAGCCCCGCCGGGATGGCGGCGTCCGCGATCGCGTCGGTCAGGCGACTGCGGCCAATGAGAATCAGCGGACTTGCAGGGAGCTCGGCTTCGTCGGAGACTATGGGCAGCTCGGCGCCCGAAAGTTTCTTGATGTATGCCTGGAGGTCCTTGGCGGCCGTCGAGACTTTCTTGGCCACCGAGTCCTCCTCCGCCGGCTCGAGGGCGGCCTTGGACACAACGATGGTGGCGACGGGGGCCCCATCCTTCACAACCGGCACATCCGCCGCCGCAGGGGCGGTGAGGAGCAGGAGCACGACCAGAACAAGCGCGACGCCAATGACCCGCCAACGATTCGCCATATGCTGAAACATAGTGGCGGCAGTGTACCGCTCGGGCCGCTTTCTGTAATCGCCCTGAAGAGAACGCGAGATCGATCGATCCTCGAGCCAATCGGTTCCCGGATGCTCGCGGCGGGTGAGGAAACTGCCGGCTAGAGTTCCACATGACCCACGACGACGTGGACATGGCCGAAGTCCTGAAGCTCGATGACGCCCCGCTCTTTGTCATCGGCGGGCCCTGCGTCATCGAGTCGCCGGAAATCTGCCTCCAGATCGGCCAGACGCTTAAGGAAGCCTGCGATAAGCTGCGCCTTGCCTACGTCTTCAAAGCCAGCTTCGACAAGGCCAACCGCACCAGCGGCGACAGTTTTCGCGGTCCCGGCATTGGCCAGGGGCTGGCGGCGCTGGAAATGGTCAAGCGCGAGCTTGGTGTGCCCGTCCTGACCGACATCCATGAGCGCGAGCAGGCCGGCGTCGTGGCGGAGGTGTGCGATGTCCTTCAGATTCCTGCTTTCCTGGCCCGCCAGACGGACCTCCTGACCGCCTGCGGTAAGACCGGGCGGATCGTGAACGTGAAGAAGGGCCAGTTCATGGCCCCCGCCGAAATGCGGACGGCGGCCCAGAAGGTGCGGGCTACGGGAAACCAGAACGTCCTGGTAACCGAGCGAGGCACGTTTTTCGGCTACGGCAGGCTTGTGAACGATTTCACAGCCCTGGCGATCATGAAACAGGAGGCGGGCTGTCCGGTGGTTTACGACGCCACGCACTCCACCCAAAGCCCCGCCGGCTTGGGCGGGGTCAGCGGGGGGAATCCGCAGTTTGTCCCGCTCCTGGCCCGGGCCGCCGTCGCGGCGGGGGCGGATGGGGTCTTCATCGAGTGCCATCCTGATCCCGCCAAGGCCCAGAGCGACGCCGCGAGCATGTTGCGGCTGGAGGAGGTTCCGCCTCTGCTGCAGCAGCTTGCGCAGCTCGCCAGGCTTCGCCGTGAATGGAGGTAGCGTGGCTTTCCGGCCGGTATCGCGACCGCAACGCCAACTGCGCCTGCGCTGCCTCGGCGGCACCTACGCTATCTGTCGCGCGCCCGCGGACGCCGATACGGCCTGGGCGAGGGGCGAGCTGGTCATGATTTGCCACTCCACGAGCGAGAAGATGGAAACGACCGTGGTCTGCGACGTGACGAGCGTGCCCTTGACGGTGGAGCATGACGCGGGCTGGCGGGCGATTCGCTTCGAGGGCGCCTTCGACTTCAACGAGGTCGGCGTACTGGCGGGCGTGCTGGAGGTGCTGGCGGAGGCGCAGGTGCCCGTGATGACCCTCAGTACGTACGAGACAGATTACCTGCTGATCAAGGCGCACCTCTCCGAGCGCGTGCGGCAGGTGCTGGAAGAGGCGGGGCACCAGTTCATCGAACCGGAGGGCACATGAGCGGGCGAGACGACAAGGAACCGCGCCTCAGTCACCTGGACGATTCCGGCGAGGCCCGTATGGTGGATGTTGGCGGCAAACCGGCGACCCGGCGGGAGGCCGAGGCCGAGGGTTTCGTGCACATGGGCCCTGAAACGCTCCGCCTGCTGATGCAGGGCGAGCTGCCCAAGGGCGAGGCGCTGGGCACTGCCCGCATCGCCGGCATCCTCGCCGCCAAGCGGTGCGATGAGCTCATTCCACTCTGCCACACGCTGCCGCTCGACAGCGTGGAGGTGCATTTCGAGGCTCAGGAGAAACGTCTCCGCATCGCCGCGGTCGCCCGTACGACCGCCCGGACAGGCGTCGAGATGGAGGCGCTGACCGCGGTCAGCGTGGCGGCACTGGCCATTTACGACATGTGCAAGGCGGTCGATCGGCAAATGCGCATAGAGGGAGTCCGCCTGCTCCGAAAGAGCGGCGGAAAGCGCGACCACACAGGGGACTGATCGCCTCAGGCGTCCGGATCCTGTGGCGGATCGGCGTCTTTCTGAAGGCCTTCGCCGGCGGACTCCATGGCCTCGCCGAGCTTTTGCTCACCGCGCTTCGCGGCGTCGACGGCCTTCTCGCCAGCTTCCTCGAGCGTCTCACCGACGGCCTGTCCGGCCTCCTTGAGTTCCTGGCCGGCAGTTTCGGCCTTTCGCTCAAGCTCGGAATCCGCGGAATTCGGGTCGTCATCGCAGCCCAGGCTCGCGCCGACGGCAAGCGCGACGAGGAGGCTGGCCGCGAGGAGCGATCTGAACATTTTGCTTGGCTTCATGAACATATGAGATCTTCGGTGAGAGCGCAGGACCGCGAGCGAGCCAGACATCGGCTCGCCCGCGGAAGGTCTATGCCTGCGGCACAGGTGAGATCAGTCGTCCAGCGCATCGCCGACGTCGTCAGCGGCGTCCTCCATGGCGTCGCCGGCGTCATCCGCGGCATCTTCCATCTCGCGCCCCACATCATCGGCGTCATCGACGTCGTCGTCGCAGCCGACGGTGAAGGTCACGCCGCCAACCAGCAGCAGGGCCATAAGCAATTTTACAAGCTTCATGAGGGTCTCCATGAGGTTCGAGGCCGGTCCGGTGCCGGCAGGAGGGGGTGCAAAGGACAGTGAATCAGATATGCAAGAATAGTGCCACCCCGAAATACCCGCCGTCGAACCTAAATTTCGGCCTGTAACGACTTTAGACGCCCATCGAGGTACGCCTGTAGCAGTTGCGCCGCTGCCAACGCGTCCAGCCGCTGTTTCCGGCCGCGGCGGGTCAGGCGCTCGCCCGACTGCTTACGCGCTCGCAGCGTCTGTTCGGCCTCGAAACTGCTAAGCCGCTCATCCACGAAGACAAGGCGGCAGCCGGTCCGGGCGGCCAGCTCCACCGACCACTGTTTCACCTTCCGGGCAGTGGGGCCCACGCTGCCGTCCATGTTGAGGGGAATCCCAAGGACGATGGCTTTGACGTCCTCTGCGGCCGCCAGGGCGGCTATGGGGCCGATCGCCTCGGCAGGATCGGACACCTCCAGCACCTGCAGCGGGGTGGCGAGGCGTCCACCAGCGTCGGAGAGAGCCAGGCCCAGTCGCCGCGTGCCGAAGTCTATCGCCAGGTGACGCATGGTCCTTGCCGCGTCAGGTGTAGCTGTCGCCGAAGTTCCGGGAGACGATCTTATCGAGGAGCTCCTTGACGCGCTCGGCCTCCGACTTTGGGCATACCAGCGTGCAGTCGCGGGTGTGCACGACGACCATGTCGCTCACGCCGATCAGCGCCAGCAGGTGGTCAGGGTCGCGGCTGACGACGATGTTGGCGTCGCTGTTGAGCAGCGCGACGGCGTTTGCATCGATTGCGTTGTCGTCGTCATCCACGTCGAGCATCTCCGCCAGTGCCGGCCAGCTTCCGACGTCCAGCCACTGCACAGGCATCTCCACGACCGCCACGCCCTCGTCGGGAGCGGGACGCCGGCTCGCAGGCTCCATCACCGCGTAGTCAATGCTGATTTTCGGCAGCGTTGGATAGACATTCGCGAGCACCGCCTTCTGCCGCGGAGTGCCCCAAGCCTCGGCGATCTGGGTCAGCCCGCCGTGGCTGTTGGGCAGGAATTCCTTGAGATAGTCGAGCACGGTGCGGGCCCGCCAGACGAACATGCCGCTGTTCCAATAGTAGCGCCCGCTCTCGACGTAACGGTCAGCGGTGGGCTTGTCGGGCTTCTCCTTGAAAGCCTGCACGGCATAGACGCCTTCGCGACCTTCAACCGGCAGCGTTTGTCCGCGCTGGATGTACCCGAGCCCGGTATGCCCGTAAGTGGGCACGATGCCGAACGTGCAAAGAAGCCGCTCGTAGCTCTCTGCCACCTCGAATCCAACGTTCAGGCGATCCTGGAAGACCTCCACCGGCGCAATCACGTGATCCGCGGTCACCACCGCGAAGGAGGCCTCGGGGTCCAGCTCGTGCAGCACCGCCGCGGAGAAGCCCACGGCGTTGGCGGTGTCGCGGCCCTCGGGCTCGCCCAGGAGGTTCTGTTCGGGCAACTCGGGAATCTCCTTCAGGACGAGAGCCCGGTGGACCTCGCCGGTGCAGACGTAAATGCGCTCCGCGGGAAGGACGCCGGCGAGGCGGTCGAAGCTTAGGCGCAGCAGGCTCTTGCCGCCGGCAATGGGCAGGAGCTGCTTGGGGGTGTTATTGCGGGAGAGCGGCCAGAGCCGCTTTCCACTCCCGCCAGCCATGATCACGCCATATCGCATGAAGCCCCGATCTCCTTCCGGTTCTACGTCTCAAAGGCCGCGAAAAGTCTGTGCCGGCCCACAAGTGTAACCCCAGTTGTTCGACCATGTCACATCCGGCGTCGTTTGTGCCCACAGTGCATCACGGCGCGGGCCTGATCAGTGGAATCTGCCGAGGGTGCAGCGTCACCGACAAGGGAAGCGTCCCCCCCGGGTCGCCGTCCAACTGAACGGGAACCGCGGCGTTCGACACCACCTCGATATGGCTGCCGCGGGCGTGGACGGCCCCGGCCACGGTCAGGTGCTTTCTGTCCGCCGCCAGCGCCAGGAGCTTGGCGAGCTTGGCGCGGGAGCCGCAGGGAAGACACAGTACATCCAGTTGGCGGTCATCGCCCCGGGCACCCGGCACCAGCGGGAAGCCCGTGCCGTACTGGGGCAGGTTGGCAACCATTACCACCGCCTGCTTTGGCCCAAACACGCGCCTTCCGTCCACCTCCACACGCATCGGTGGAAACCCGTAGCGCGCCAGTGCCGACGCCGCCGGCAGCGCATAGCTGAGCAGCCCGATGGGGCCGCTGCGGCGCTCATCCAGCACATGCACGACATGCGCGTCGAATCCCACCCCGGCCATCAGCAGGAACAGCCGTCC